>JBAVOF010000499.1:0-11806 GCA_049691835.1 Polyangiales bacterium | reverse complement strand
CCGTTTTGGCCGAACTGCGCCTGCGCTGAATCGGGGTCGCTGGAATTCGCGATCTGGGCCTGTCCGTAACTCTGGGCATCACTGCGGAGCCACGGCGTCAGATACGTGCTGCTGTACCGGATTGCGAGCTCCCACAGTAGCGAGAAACGGTAACCGACTTCCCCCATGAATCCGATCGGGCCGAAAAGGATCTTGCCTCCTTGCCAGGGTGGGAACCAGGCGAGGTAGCTGATGACGTTGATGTGAAAGCCCCGAATCTTTGCTAGCCACTCCGCGGAAAGCCGCAGGCCCAGGTCTAGCGTAGGAGTCGGTCGCGCATCCCAAGCGACGCCCGCACCCACGCTCTGCCGCAGCTGCTTTTCGCGGGTCGCGTCGCTGTTCGTATCGGTGTTGATGGACCCGAAGTTCTTGGCCACCCGGCCCACCAGCGCCGGATGGAATTCACTCACGACAGTTCCCGATCCAAGCGCAGACGGGTTTGGCGGCGTCACTCCATAGACATAGGAGATGCCGACCGCGTGCGCGGCTCGCGCATTGACTCCCGTAAAGATCCCGGCAGCGTACTCCAGCTTCCAGAAGCCACCAGTGGCCAGGACCTCGGCTCCGATCTGGCGTTCCGAGCCGAACATCCTAGTCGTCGGCGCCCAGTCGATGAACGAAAGGGCTGCGAAGGACTGGGCGCGGTATCGATCGTAGGGAATCTTGAACTGACCGACGCGCAAGGTGGCGAACTTGGCGCGCGTGAACGCGAGCCACATGTCGATCAGCTCGAGCGAGCTTGGCGTGAGGTTGAGCTGAAAGCTGGTGCGAATTCGCCCTTCGATGAACGAGCTGGAAACCGTCGTTCGAATCCGGCGAAACTCGAGCGTCTCGGAGTGGCTCTTCGTCTCTCCGCCACCCGCGTACTGTTGCAGGTAGTCGAACTCCAGCTGCATCGCGAAGCCAATTCCGATCCAGTCGTTGGTCTCGCCGACCCGGATTCGAACCGGTCCCAGACGGGTCGGAAGCTGGTGGGCCTGTGCGATGTTCTGTTGGGCCTGCGCGAGTGAGGTCGTGCTCGGCTCGGCGGCGAGGACGTCGCCCGAGTCGGCCTGTACGTCCTCTTGGATCGACCCCGTTTCCTCGCCGATCTCGAGAGTGCTCTGCCGTTGCCGCTCACGCTCTTCCGCTTCTCGCTCCTGAGCCTCGAGGCAGTCCAGGTCGCAGTCTTCCGACTCGCTCGCCTCGTCGGGCGAGGGAGTCCGGGCTGAATCTCCCGCCGTGGTCTCTGCCCGCTCGCCTTCGGTGAGAGAAGGCTCCCCGCCGAGCTGTGCGTTGTCCTCCCCGTCGCCTTTCGGGACCACGAGGCGCGGGTGTTTATCCTGGGCACTCGGCTTCTCGGCATCCCGGGCAGCAGGGGCCGACTTGACGCCTGCGTCCGGATCTTCGGCAAGCACCGCCGATGCGCTTCCTAGGACCGTCAGAACGAGGAACGATCGCAGACAGAAGCGCATCGGCCCTAGAATGCCAGCCGACTAGCCCTTCGGACTAGTTTTCCGAGCTCGAGATCTCGATCTCGTCGGTCTTCGCGGCCTCGATATCCGCCGCGCAAAACGGCATGTCGTTCCACCCCTTGTCCGAGTAGACCTGAGTCAAATCGGAGTAGTGCCCGGAGGCCGGGTCGGTCGACTGCGAATAGGTCAGGACGGCATACGCATCTGGGCATTGCGTTTCATCCCAGGTGACGGTCTGAATGTAGCTGTTGCCCGTGGGAATATCTGCGTATCCCACCTGATCCACGAAGTTGGAGCTGATCACGCTGAACATGAAGCGCCCCGAGCCGCCATGGATCGGGATGTCCTGGCCATCGCCTACCGGTCGGAACTGAACCTCGCCCCAGGGTCGGTCGAGGGGGATGCCGCCATCGACCATGAAGTCCACCCCGGCGCCGAGCGCCGACTTGACCGCTTCCACGACGTCGGGGTCTTCGTCGTTGAGCGTGTTGGGCGTGTGAACCGGGTCGTTCACGTCGAATGGCACGGCCCACAAGTTGTCCACGTTCTGCACCCGACGCCAGAACTCGTTCCAGATGGTCGAGCCCACGCTGTCGTTGTTGAAGAGGCCATCCCAGGTGGCAAGGATTCCGCAGGCGCTCGCGGCCTCGGTGGGATTGGCGCTGTAGAGGCTCCAGTCCAGCACGCTGTCGCAGATCGTGAGCACGTCGGTGAGGGTCAGCTCCTGAGCGATGTTGCGATTGCCATACATGACATCTTGAAGGAGCTCGACGGTGAAGCCTGGAACGTCGCTCAACCCATCGGTGGCGGTCAGACGTTGCTCGGCCTGCACGAACGCTTGTCGCGTTCGGAGTGACTGCTCGACCCCTTCGTTCCCGATGAGCGGGGAGAAGCCTTCGAGCAAACTGTTGGGGTTGCTCAGCCAGTAGCTATCATTGGAGTTGGCAACGTATGAGACTCCGGGACCGGTGCGGAGCCTGGGCAAATGGTCGACGCCGAAGAGTCCCGGGGGGGCACCGGGGTCATTGCCCCACTGGCATTCACTCCGCGAGCCATTGAGCGTGAAGAACCGATTCGAGGTCAGGGCGAGGGTGATGAAGCTGTCTTTGCAGATCTGAAGCTTTTCTGTCGACACGTGCGGCACCGTGGTCACGTCCGCGTACAAAGCCGTCCCCTGGCGGTCGGCAGCAATCGTGTTCACCCAGGGCAGGCCGATCATCGCGAGCGCCTCTTCGAGCTCTGCGATGCAGTTCGCCTTGCCCATCGCTTGGAACTGGTCGAGCGCGCGAGTATTGTCGAGGTTCGCATCCTGAACGGCAACCACAGTGTTGGATACGGTTGGCCATCCGCCGAGGATGCTGCTCAACGGCCCGAGCTCGACGATCGGGCCGTACTGCGTCATGTAGATGGCTTCGAGCACCTCTTCAATCGTTCCGTTTTCGAGCTTCACTTGGATGGGAACCTCGAAGGTCTCGATTTCGCGCACTTCGTCCTCGTACATGTACTTCATCGGATCGTCCTCGAGCAGGTGCAGCTCGAATCCGGTGAAACGCCGGGCGGTCGATACGGTATGAGACCAAGCCAAGTTCTTGTTGAACCCGATGTTGACGAGTGGGAGCCCCTGCAGTGAAGCGCCCATCACGTCATAGACCCCGGGGATCGTCAGATGATGCATGAACCAGCGCTCGGGACCGCGCCACGGGAAGTGAGGGTTTCCGAGTAGGATGCCCTGCTCGGTCTGGGAGGCCTCGGCGCCAATCCCATAGGCGTTGCTGCCCATCGCCGTGGGTTCCGGCATGCCCCAGGCAGCTTCGTCGATCAGCACGCTCTCAGGCGCAAACCCGGTCGTGGCTGCCAAGGTAGCAGTCGGCGCTTCGGCGGCTAGGATGAGCGGGGCAAGCGTTCCAACGCCTGCACGAAGGATGAGCTTGCGATACACCTTCGCCAGGTCGATCTCGCTGATCGGTCGGACCCAGTCTGCGTCGCGACAGCCCTCGGGCCCTTCAGCCAGATTCTCGACGCCGGTTTCCTCGAGATACCGGTTGAAGCCTTCGGCGTACCCGCGACTCATCGCTTGCAACGTCTCGTCGGCTGCTGCGATGAACTCGTTTTCGATGTACGCATCGGTGCTGAAGAACCGGTACACCAGGTCGTCCGCGAGGCTGCCTCCGTCCGTGCCGAACCAACGCATGCTCTCACCGTTTGCCCGGATGATCTCTTTCATCAGCACGCAATAGTTCGCACGCGCGTACGCGTACCCAGCACCGTAACCAAGGCTTCCCCAATCATCGGCGGTGACGTGAGGAATGCCGTACTCGGTCCACACGATGTTGGCGTTGTAGGTGCCGTCGCCGGGATCGCCAGGGTTGTCCTCGACGCTGAGGTCGCCGCAAAGGGCGACGGTGCCGCCAGCTCCAGCGCTGCCGCCAGTTCCAGCGGTGCCGCCAGTTCCAGCGGTGCCGCCAGTTCCAGCACTGCCCCCAGTGCCCCCGGACCCGCCGCTGCCGGCAGTGGTGCCGCCGTCCGATCCACACCCCGATGCGGCTATCACCCCGCACAAACCAATCAACACCACTAAACGAGTCATGGGACCCTCCTCGCTCGAACCTACCCAGGCTTCCAAACGTACCGAGGCGACGACCATACCAGGAGTCAGGGAGTCAGTGTCCCCCTTTAGGCCCCCAGAGACGAAAGCGGGCCGGCCCCCGGGAGAGGCCGGCCTCGATTTCAGCAGCTCGAGCTCAGTCAGCTACTCGTCAGCGGTTCCAATCTCGGTTTCCGAGATCTTGTCCGCCTCGATATCCGCCGCGCAAAATGGCATGTCGTTCCAGCCCTTTTCCGAGTAGAGCCGGGTCATGTCGGCGTAGTGGTCGGACGCCGGGTCGGTCGACTGCGAGTAGCTCAAGACGGCGTAGGCATCTGGGCATTCGGTTTCGTCCCAGGTCACGGTCTGCATGTAGCTGTTGCCGTGGACGATCTGGCTGTAGCCCTCGCCAGGGACCCAGCCCGAGCTGATGACGCTGAACATGAACATCCCGTTGCCGCCGTGAATCGGGATCTGTTCGTCGCCGACTTTGCGATACTGCACCTGACCCCAGGGGCGATCGAGCGGGATGCCCTCGTCCAGCAGGAAGTCCACCCCACGGCCGAGCGCGCAACGAACCCCCTCGACCACGTCCGCGTCTTCATCGTTGAGGGTATTCGGAGTGCCGACCGGATCGGCCGGGTCGAAAGGCACGGCCCAGAAATTGGCAATACCGAGCGCCCCGAGCCAGAACCGCGTCCAAATCGCCGGGCCTACGCTGTCGATGTTGAAGTGGCCGTCCCAATTCTCCAGGATGCTGCAGGCTTCCACCGCGTCAGCCGGGTTGGCGCTGTACGGCTGATCGCCATCGGTCCCCGCATCGCAGTCACCCCCGCTCCAATCGGCGACGTCTTTGCAGATCGCGATCACGTCATCCCGGGTCATCTCGCCGGCGATGTTTCGTTCACCAAACATCACTTGTTGAAGGAGCTCCACGGTGAACCCCGGTGCGTCGCTCAACCCGTCGGTGCCGGCGATCCGCTGCTCGGCCTGGGTGAAGGCCTGCCGCGTACGGAGAGATTGCTGGATCCCCTCCGGGGGCTTCGTTCCGTTGCGACCCATGAGCGGAGAGAAGCCCTCGAGCAGGCTGTTCGGGTTGCTCAGCCAGTAGCTGTCGTTGGAATTGGCCACATAGGGAACGTCTTCGCTCGTGATCAGCTTCGGCAAGTTGTCGAAGCCGAAAAGCCCTGCGGGCCCGTCGGGATCGCTTCCCCACTCGCACTCGCTTCGGGAGCCGTTGAGCGTGGCGACCCCGATAGTCGAGATCAACAAACCCAAGCCCTCCGCGCAGCTGTCGAGCTGGGCTGAGGAGACGTTCGGAACAGTCGTGACGTCCGCGTACATGGCCGCGCCGTCGCGATCCGCAGCAATCGTATTGGCCCACGGAATGCCTATCGCTTTGAGAGCATCTTGCAAATCCGCGATCGACGTGGACTGACCCATCTCGACGAACTGATCGAGGATGCGGGTATTGTCGAGGTTGGCGTCGCGCATGGCGAACACGGTCCCGCTCGTCGTAGGCCACCCGCCTACGATCGACTGGACGGCCCCAAGGTCGACGATCGGGCCGTAGTGACTCATGTAGATGTTCTCGGTGCGCTCTTCCAACGTACCGTCTTCGAGCTTGACCTCGATGGTCACCGGCACCGCTTCGATGGCACGAGCCTCATCGTCGTAATGATACTGGTAGAGATCGTCATCGAGGAGATCCAGTTCGTAGAACGTGAAACGCTGCGCGGTCGACACGGTGTGCGACCATGCGATGTCCTTGTTGAAACCGATGAGAACGAGAGGAACGCCGTGAAGCGATGCGCCCATCACGTCGTACTGGCCGGGGATCGTCAGGTGATGGACGTAGAAGCGCTCAGAGCCCTGCCAGGGGAAATGTGGGTTGCCGAGCACAATGCCATGCCCGGTCTGCGACCCAGCAGCGCCAATTGCGTACGCGTTGCTGCCGAGAGCGTAGCGTTGGGGAGATTCGAGCCAGCTCGCATCCAACGCGACGCTCTGCGGGCCAATCGGCGAGACGCTCGCCATCGATTGCGTCGGCGCCGCCGCCGATCCTGCCATGATGAGGTCCGTCATCTTCGCGAAGCCGAGATCAGCCGCCGTGCCCGCAAAAAGGATGAGCTTTCGAAGCCTCTTGGCGACATCGGCGTCGGTGATCGAGCGAACCCAGTCCGCATCGCGGCAGCCCTCGGGGCCCTCCGCGAGGTTCTCGACTCCGGTCTCCGTGAGATACCGATTCATGCCCGCAGCGTAACCCTCGAGCAGCGCGCGGACGTCGTCGCTGTGGGCCGGAAGAAACTCGTTCTCGATGTACTCGTCGGAGTTGACCATCCGGAAGACGAAGTCTTCGTTGGCGTACTCCTCACCGAAGTAGCGAGCGGCTTGACCGTTGGCTGACACGATCTCCCGCATCAGCACGCAGAAATTGTCCTGCGCGTAGGCGTAGCCTTCGCCATATCCGAGGTCTCCCCAGTTGCTTCCCGTAATGTGCGGAATGCCGTACTTCGTGCGAACGATGCTCGCGGAATACTCGGTGCTCGTAGAGCTGTCCGAGCCACAACCGGCCACGACCACCGTCGCGCACAGTCCAATCCAAGCAATAGAACGAATCATCCAATCCTCCTGGTGCCTGCCCGGCTCCCGCGATGATAGGGCCGCAACCATAGCAGCAGATTTGGAGACGCCACAGTCGGCTTTTTGGGGCCTTCCTATCGGCCGAGTCTATGTCGGAGGATACGCGGAAGGCTTTTCGCGACGTCCCCCGCTAGTTTTGCCCAGCTGAACCGGTCGACCCACTCGACGATCAAGCCGTCCTCCACCCGAAATTCCCCTTTGACGGGCAGATCCAACGAAATGCCGGCGCCGTCGAAGACGTCGACCCGGTCCGTGTACACGACTCCGTCTCCGCGCTCGTGAATGTCCCGGTAGTGCACCTGGAACCGCGTAGCACCCTTGAACATGCCCCGAAGAACTTTGCTGAACCGATCCTTACCGGCGGCGGTCTTCCACGGAACGTTGATCCATCGGACATCCGGGGCGACCAGCGAAAGGGCCTCGTCGAGGTCGAGGCGTTCCAGGGCAGCGACGAAGGACTCAACGACTTTCTGGGCGGAGCTGTTCATCGCGTCACTATAAGGTTGTTCGCCACGGGCGAAAGACGAAAACCGAACGGCAAGTTCTCACGCCTCGGAGACTGTGATACTGCAGTCGCCCATGATGTCGGCCATGCGCGCCCGAATCGCCGTCTCGGCATTGGTTGCGGGGCTTGCTTTGGTGACTGCGTGCGCTCATGTTCCGAAGCGCTCCGCACTGCCTGCCGCGATTGCCGATGACGCGACTGTCCTGGGCATCCCTCGCGCCCGTCTCTAGGGTGATGCGCCGCCCCCATGGCAACATGATTGGTCTGATGCAAGCGGCGCCGAGATCAAGGAGCGTTATCCCCGTTCGCGTTCCTCGGATCGGAGTACGACGAGGTCCTGAGGAGAGTATCGACGGAGCTCACTGCCAAAGACGTCTATAAGAAGCGCGGAAAGCTCAGGGCCCTCCGCACCGATGCCATGGCGACCAAGTTCCCGGGCGACTGAAGGTCTACATCATTCGCAACTCGCGCCTTGAACCGGCGTACCAGCAGGTGCGCAACAGGCTCATTCCCATTGCCGGCCGCTCGCTGGCCTCGCTGGTCCGGACGCAAGGTATCGGTGACCTTTACCGCATCTATCTCCAAACGTGCCGCGATGGCCTGGACTTCAACCTTGCCTACATCCCCGGAGACTTCACCGAGCGGTCCCAAGGCGACTTCGATTCCGGCTACATGAAAAAGCTTTACGAGATGGCGTTCGAGCGGGCCAAGGCGGGTTTCCCTTGGGAAAAGATGCCGCCCGAGCTCGCGACAGCGCCGATTCGATGCCGCTGATGGACGCGCCCAATCGGGCCTTGCCTGCCTCTGCGCCAGCTCTAGGCTCTTCCTCATGCGAGCAATTCTCTTCTCTCTTCTCGTGGCCTTCCTCCTGGTGGGCTGCAAAGCCCCCAACCCAGCCGCCGCCACCGAAAGCGCTGCACAGGAAACGCAAAGCGCCAAGCCCGAGGTTCCCGAGATCTCGGTCGAAGAGGCCGCTAAGGCACTTGAAGCCGGCGCAGTCGCGGTCGACGCCAATTCTGACAGCACGCGCACGAAGAACGGGACCGTGCCCGAAGCGATCATCCTGACCTCGTCTTATAAATACGAGCTCTCTCAGCTCCCCGAGGACAAGAGCACGGACCTGATCTTCTACTGCTCCAACACCAACTGTACCGCGTCCGATGCGGCGGCCGAGCGAGCGTCCACCAACGGATACAAGAGCGTCCACATCATGCGCGGTGGCATCAAAGGTTGGAAGGATGCGGGCAAGGCCACGGCGCCGTACCCGAGGAGCTAGAGTCGCACGGCAGGCTCAGCTCTGAAGGAGTGCGAGCAGGATCCGATCCGGTGCGTCGTCGAATCTCCCGTTGGACATGACGACGATCGTGTCTCCCGGCCGTGCTTCTGCCGCGGCTGCCTCGATTGCTTCCTTCACGCTCCCACAGGCCCGGGCCTGGCCTCCGCGACGCCTGATGGTCGCCGCGATTGATTCGGTATCCAGTTTCTCGCCCCGAGGAATCTCGCTGCGTCCGACTGGCGCCAAGATGCAGACGTCCGCGGGCGCAAATGCATCGGGATACAGATCCTGGTGCAGACGCCGCGACGCGGTCGCGCTCCGGGGCTCGAAGACCGCGATGAGTCTTCCTCCGACCTGCTCGCGGAACGCCGAGAGCGTTTCCTCGACCGCGGTGGGGTGGTGGGCGAAGTCATCGTAAACGCTGATCCCCTTGGCGATCCCGACGAGCTCCTGCCGCCGCTTCGTTCCGCGGAAACCGGGAAGGGCAGCGATGAGCTTGTCGAGCGGGGCGCCGGCGGCTTCGCTTGCCATGGCGAGCGCGGCGACGGTATTCCGCGCGTTGTGACGCCCAACCAAGGGTAGATGCGCTCGGCCGCACGACGATCCGCCGCCGAACAGATCCATGGCGCCTCCGGGTGCGCGCATTCCGAGCCACATGGGCTCGATGTCACCACAGTCGTCCCCGTCTACCGCATAGAAGCGAACTTTGCATCGTGCCTTCGAGACGAGCTCTCGAATCCGTGGGTCGCCTGCCCATGCGAACAGCCAACCCTCGTTTGGGATCAACCCAATGAACTCTCGAAAAGCGTCGATGTACGCTTCCTCATTAGGAAAGATGTCTACGTGGTCGTACTCGATGGAGGTCAAGATCGCCGCCGCGGGGTGGTAACTGAGGAACTTCGGGACCTTCTCGAAGAACGCGCTGTCGTACTCGTCCCCTTCGACCACGAACGGCGCGCCTTCGCCGCCCAGGCGCGAGCTTCGTTCGAAGTTCAGCGGGATCCCGCCGATGAAGAAGCCCGCGTCGATTCCGACCACCCGGAGCAGGTACGCGAGCAAGCTCGAGGTCGTGGTCTTGCCATGCGTCCCGGCGACCACCAGGGGTTGGCGGTGCGACAAGACCTGTTCGGCGAGCGCACCAGGCATCGAAAGGATCGGGGTTCCGCGCCAGATGGCTTCCTGTGCTTCGGGGTTGTCTCGGCGGCACACGTTGCCGACGACCACCAAGTCTGGGTTCACGTCGAGGTTGGATTTGTGCCACCCCTGCAGGCATTCGATACCAAGCTCGTCCAAATACGGGCCGACGGGTGGGTCAAACGTGGTGTCGCTTCCGCTCACCCGGTGCCCGGCCTCGACCAAGAGGGCGGCCAGCGCGCTCATCCCCGTGCCCGCAACCCCGATCAAATGAACGTGCATGCACACTCCCGACGAACGAAATCATTGAGCAATGCAACCGTAGGTGTTGACAGGGTCATCCTGGGGCCCATTATGAAAGCAAGGTGGCCAAAAAGACGAAAAAGCTCTCTGAACGCTTGCAGGAGATAGTGGACGCTTGGCTTGACGTTCTCGAGACCTTGCTCAGTCCGCCGCCGGCACTCGTTCCGGTGCGCCTGGGGCAGGCGCGACGACCGGCGAACCGCCGTCGCTAGGCGCCGATCATTCGGCAGCGGAGGCCTGCTCGGCGGCCATGACCGTGACGGGAACGCCGCTGAACGCTGCGTTTCCGCTCAACTCGTCGATGAGTTGATCATCGGTGAGGTCGTTGGCGCTCACGCCCGGATGATTCGTGGCCACGCTGAGCTGCACACCATCGCGCCCATGCCCGAAACCATGAGGCAGGCTCACAACACCCGCCACCATGTCATCGGTGACCTCCGCGGGCGCAGTGACCTGTCCGACCCGTGAGCTCACCGTGACCATGTCGCCCGACTTCACGCCGAGACGCTCAGCATCGGCGGCGTTCATCATCAAGGTGCATCGGGGCTTGCCCCTCATCAGACGCGGCGTGTTGTGCATCCAGGAGTTGTTGCTTCGCAGGTGACGCCTACCGATTAAGAGTAGCTTGCCCCTGGGTGCTGCCGAGGCCTCCGAGGCGAAGCGCCCATGAAGCCGCTCCAGATCCTCGACGAAGAGGTCCGGCGCCAAGTCGATGGCGCCGTGGGCCTCCGGAATTCGCTCGGGCAAGGAGCTTTGGAGGGGCCCGAGGTCCACGCCGTGGGGCTCTTTGCGGAGCTTGCCGAGCGACAGACCCGTGCCGAATGGATTGAGACGCTTTCCATACGGACCCATCCGAAGGCCGAGGTCGAGCACACGCTCCGGGCCGGCCTTTTGCATCGCTCGGGCGGACAGGTACTCCTTGCTGAGCTTTCCATGTCGCTTCGCGGCCATTCTGCAACTGAGCTCGCTGAGGATTTCCCAATCGTCGAGCTCGTCCTTGCCCCTCGGGAACGGCGGCGCAGAGTAGTTCGCGCTGTTACGCACCGCGACTAGGTACAAAGCGAGGTCGTAGTGGCTCCGTTGGACCGGGGAGACGGGCGGCAAGATCAGATCCGCATGCCGGCTGGTTTCGTTGACGAAGAAGTCGATTGCCAGGGTGAATTCGAGCGATTCGAACGCGCGATCGAGGCGCCCTCCGTTGGGCGTCGAGAGGATCGGATTTCCGGCGAGGCTGACCATCGCTCGGATCTGACCCTCTCCCTCGGTGAGGATCTCCTCGGCCATCACGGACGAGGGTAGCTCTCCGCCGAACTCGGGCAGACCGCGCACCCGGCTCCGCCACCGACCGTACGAGCCCCGTCCGATACCAAACCCGCCGATCTTCTGTAGCGTATCGATCGCTGGCGTGGCGAACATGGAGCCACCCGGCTCATCGAGGTTTCCCGTGACCGCGTTGAGGGCATTGACGAGCCACATGTTGAGGCCGCCGAACTCCTGCGTGCATGCGCCCATCCGGCCGTATGCGACCGCCGTCGGCGAGCGTTTCATTTCGTGCGCCAGCCGCTTCACCGTCGCCGCTGGCACACCGGTGATCGATTCGCTGGTCTCAGGCGGATGCGCCTTTGCAACTTCGATCAACCGGTCGAGGTTCTTCACGTGCGGAGCAAGCCTACCGAGCTCGACCCCGGCGGCACAGAGCTCGCGGAGCATGCCGAGCAGAAACAGCGCGTCGGTCCCCGGCTGGATGAACACGTGCTCATCGGCGATCTGAGCTGTCTCCGACCGCCTTGGGTCGACCACCACGACCTTTCCGCCACGCTTGCGGATGCCTTCCAGACGCTTCTTGATGCCGGGCGCCGACATGATGC
>JBAVOF010000498.1:0-3524 GCA_049691835.1 Polyangiales bacterium | reverse complement strand
GTTCAATACCTCCCAGGGCGTGGAGCACAACGCGGCGGTCATCGGGGACTTGCTGCGCAAGACCGACAGAAAGGTCATCCTCGTCACGCACAGCAAGGGCGGCCTCGATACGTTGCACGCGCTGCTCGGTGTTCCGGAGCTTTGGGGAGACACGGTAATCGGCTGGGTCGCGCTGCAAGCGCCGTTCTACGGCTCGCCGTTGGCTGACTCGACGCCTTCCGCGATCAACGGGCTGCTGCTCGGAGCCCTCGGGGGGAACGGCCAGGCGGTCGAGGATCTGAAGGTCGAAACGCGCGCGCGCTACATGCATGTGCACAAGGACGAGATCCGAAGGCTCACCAGACGCATTCCGGTGATTGCGGCCTTTACGACTTATGAGTCGAGTGCGACGGTAGCCGGTTTCGCCAGTGCTTTTGCAAGGGGCGTCTTCAGCGCCGAGCTGATCACCGACATCACCGAGGTCGTCTCCGCCAATTACGCGAAGATGCCCCGCGATCTGCCTCGCGTCGTGACAGCCTCGGCTACCGAGTCCGTCGAGCTGATCCGTCGGCGCGTGGCGGACGCCTCGTCCGCGGCCTTCGGCACCATCGGGCTGATGACGCTCACCAACGTCTATCTTAGAGACATTGCTGGCGTCCCGAACGACGGCCTCGTGCCCAAGCAAAGCACCGTGCTGCCGGGCGCCACGCACCGCGAGCTCACAACCGGCGACCACGCGAGCCCCGTCATGGACGTCGACCCATTCAAGAACTTCTGGACCGTCGAGCAGCGCAACGAGGTCACCTTGGCGTTGATCGACGAGGTGCGAAGGCAGGCGGAAGCCGCTCGGAAATAATGCCGTCCGCGATCATCCATTGGCGAAGCGTCTCGGTAGCGACTCGGATGTCGTGGTACTCCTCGAGCCTCTGCGCAGCGAACGTCGGGCCGAAGTCCGCGTAGCGCTCGCGCACAAGACCGAGGACATAGGCTTGGTACGCCTTGCGAATCCGATTGGGTGCAGGCCGGCCGCGGCGCTTGTCTCACAGGCCCGCAGGGCCGTCCTTTTCAAATGCCCGCAGAGGCCTCCGAACTTGACGCTCGCTTCGGTCAAGACAGCGCGCTGCCTGGGCTTGCGTCATGCGTCGCTCTGCGAGCCGCGTGGGGATCGCCAGGGTGTCCTTTTCGCTCGTACTCAGGGTGAAGAGCTCGCCGGTCATGGGGCCGGATGGAACCCTGAACCGGACATCTATGGTTGGGGGCGGTCTCAAGCCATCGACGCAACGGCTATGACGGTGTGATAGCCAAAATCGCACCAAGGAGGCTGAGCGATGAAGCGTCGAGAAGTGAAACGAGGCATTCGTCTAACGGGAGCTGAGCACGAAGAAATACTAAACGCCGTCGCAGACCTCGACCTCGCTCCCCCTGGTCTGCGGAGCAAAGCGCCGCACGTCGAAATCTTCGTCCCAGCGCCGGCAAGCTCGCAGCCCATCCAAGGCTCCGAAAAGAGGTTGAACGCCGACTCGAACAACGCTGGTCGCCTCAGCAGAAGCCCGCCATGGGTGGCCGGTGTCGATTCGATTTACCTTTGAAGTGAACGTCGCGCTTCGGTAGCATCAGGAATGTGCGGCCATTCGCGGAAGCTAACCGCCCCGATTCCAACCGCGGGCTCCGCGAGGAGCTGATACAACGCCTCTTGATCACGCGAAAGGAGCTTCCCACCGCCCCTCTCTCGCGGCTTGGGCGCACCGCCATGACGGCGCTGCGCATCCAGCGGGCGGCAGTCTCCGGCCGGCAAGGGCAGGGTGAGCTCGACATCGAGACGATCGCGCGCATCGTGGGATCGATCGGCCAGCTCAAGGGCACCGCGATGAAGATGGGCCAGATCATGAGCTACATCGACGTCGCGCTACCTGCGCACTTGCAGGAGGCCCTCTCCGTTCTGCAGACCCATGCGCAGCCCATGCCTATCGACCAAGCTCGGAGCATCGTTGCAGACGAGCTGCCGGGGCGATCGACCGATCTGCTGTCCGAGCTCGAGCCGAATCCGGTCGCGGCGGCGTCGATCGGGCAGGTTCATCGTGGACGACTCCCCGATGGAACGTGGGTAGCCGTCAAAATTCAGTATCCGGAGGTCGAGGAAGCCATCCGAAACGACTTCAAGCCCGCTGCCGCTGCAAGCGCGATCGCGTCTCTGGTCTACCGCGGCGCGAGGATTGACGATTTCATCGCCGAGGCGCGCGCGCGTTTCCTCGAGGAGTGCGACTATCGCCATGAAGCCGCCGCGCAGCGCCGTTTCGCGACCTTGTACTCTCGCCATCCCACCATCGTGGTTCCCGAAGTCCATCTCGACTACTGCTCCCGCCGCGTCCTGACCTCGACGTGGCTCTCCGGTTCGAGCTTCGCTCAATTCCTCGAAGCCGAGCCAACGCAGCCAAAGCGGGACCAGATCGGTCACGCGCTTTTCGAATTCTACGTGGGATCTCTTTTCTCAAATGGGATCTACAACTGCGACCCTCATCCCGGGAACTACGTGTTCTTGGAGGATGGCCGAATCGGTATGCTGGACTACGGCTGCACACGCGCGTTCGAAGGGGCTTTCGCGGCCAAGCTGGCGAGGCTCACGCTCGCGGTTCATCGTGACGACCGCGAGCTATTGCACCGGGCGTTCCTCGATCTCGGCATGGTGCGGGAGGACTCGCGATACGACTTCGAGACGGCCCGCGATTTGGTTCGTGCGTTCTACGGTCCGATGCTGAAGGACTCCATTCAGCAAATCGACCTCGGTGAGAGCATGAGCATGCGCGACGTTTTCGAGCGCAAACGGGAGCTCATGCGCCTGCATCTCCCAGGGGAGTTTCTCTTTCTTTTCCGCATACGCTTCGGCCTGCTCTCGATCCTCGCGAAGCTGGGCGCTCGCGCGAACTGGTACCGGCTCGAGCGACAATGGGCGCTCGCGGCCTCGTGAGGAGACCATTCGCGGCTCCCAGGGCAAACAAAGGTGTGCGAACCCCCAACAAACGACGTGGACCTCATCAATTTCCTTCGACGCCTGTGGGACAGCTCGGGGCTCGAGCCAGGCTGGGCCCCGGCGAGTACGTCATCAACGGCCCGGGCATTTGCCGCACCGCTGACGTACCGAAGCGAGCCACCGCCATCTTCATCACCGCCGGTCTCGGAACGCAACACAGGAAACGATGAAGGCTCGGCGCAGCCGCAAGGAGCGCTCAAAGCTAGGATAAGGTCGGCTGACTCGAGGACGCCGACGGCGTCGCCGGACCCGAGAGACCAATGACGAAAGTCCCACAATCCAAACAACTTAGACAGTTGAATCGGCCCGACTTTACCGGAGGCCCTCAGGCGAACCGCGCGCGAGGCGCGGGAATACTACGACCGTCTTTGAGGCGACTCGCATCAGAGCGTGTCCGACGCCACGAAGCAGTCCGGGTAACGAGCCTTCCATGGTCCGATCACGTGGTGATACAGGGAGCGAATGTCTTGGTTCTGCTTGAGGAACGCGACGATCACGCGGCAGGGAGCGTCGGGGT
>JBAVOF010000497.1:0-6417 GCA_049691835.1 Polyangiales bacterium | reverse complement strand
ATAGAGGGAGAAAGCGCCGGTGAAGCCGAACTGGTAGTCGAACCCACGCTCGAGAGGCACTTGTCGGCGAGAGGCTCCGAGGTGCCACTTCCCGACCAGCCCGGTCGCATAGCCGTATTTCTTGAGGATCTCGGCGAGGGTGATTTCCGAAGGGGGCACACCCTGCTTGTGCGCCTGCCACTCGGAGGGGAACGAGGGCTTTGCCTTCACCACGAACTCCCCGGTGTCCACGAGCCATCGGCCGGAGACGTACTCGACCCAATTTGTCGGGTAGTGCTCCATCACCTGAGTCTCGAACCCGTAACGGTTCTGGACTCGGCCCGTCATGATCCCTGCGCGTGAGGGCGCGCAGGTCGGAGACGTCACGTAGCCTTCTTGGAAGATGACACCCTCCGCGCCGATCTGGTCGATGTGGGGTGTGGAAATGTGCTCGGCGCCATATGCCGAGACTTCGTATTTCCCGAGATCGTCCGCCAGCAGGATGATGATGTTGGGTGCGCGCTCCGGCTTGGCTACGGCGATCGGCGCATCCAAGTAGGCTGTCCGCCCCTTGGCCATGTCCTTGTCCGGCTTGATTCGCCATTTCACTCGCGTGATGGAGCAACTCAGCAACAACGCACCGAGCGCGAAAACGAGGAACGATGTCAGGATGCACCTATTCACCATGATTTCGGTCCCGGCGCTCTAGTTACCGGGGCCGGCCGATACCGACAAGAAACGTGCAGATTGGGCTGACGACGGACGGGACGCTGGAGCATCGCAATGACCTTCCCAGCGTGCATCTCCCATTTGGCTTCGTGGAAGCTCCTTGAGGCAGATAGGCAAGACAAAGCCCCTCCGCGTGCGCTTCGACACGCGACAGAACGATTGGGACGGCGCCATTCGGCTCTCCACATGAGTCCGATGGGCTAAGAGGCCCACCCGCCGTGAACGGCACCCGTCGCGTTGTGGACGTGCTCAGCGGGCTCACCCCGAAACTCGACGTCACCGTTTTCGAACTCGCCGAGCCGAAGAGAAAGAGTTGCCGAGATCGGTGGTCGTGGAAGCTCTTGCGGTTTGGGGGCAGCGATGGGCGCGGCGGCCCCTCACCGAAGATGAGCTCGAGCGAGATACGCTCCTCCGGGACCTCCAGCGGCGAGTACGCGCGGACGGGTCATCAGAACGCGAAGCTCACGCCGAGGAAGGTGACTTTTGCAGCCCGGCTGACCCATGGTGCCCACTTCGAGTTGGGCACGAAAAAGCGATATAGGTCGAGACCCGCGGGGATGAGCACCATGAGCGCTACCCAGTTCGGATTGAGTTGGGATGCAGCCGCCATGCCCTGGATGTCCCCGACGGGCGGTTTCACCTGAAACCACGTCGACAGGACATACCCGCCCGACAGCGAGAGATTGAAGAAGAGCATGCCCTTCTGAAACGGTGAACGGTGATAGCGAAGCTCGGGATCCAACGAGAGGATGAGCTCGGACACCAGATGCTGGACGTTGAAGCCGGCTGACGTGATCAGGTACACGCCGCTTCTCCCTCCCTTGAACGGGCTCCCGTCGGCGTGAAAACAGCCCGACTGGTTGCAATAAATTCCGGGAGAGATTCGGAAGAACGGGATGAAGCCCGCATATCTCAACCCTTCGAAAGTTGGTACGTTTCCGTAGGCCAGGTTCATGAAGACGTGGCCGAGCTCATGGGCTACAAACCCGGCCGCCACCCCAGCGGTGCCGATACCAATCGCGCGCCACCGGCCTCGCTTCGAGTTGCTGCGCCACGGTCTGGTGAAGCTCGGTTTTTCGGCTTTCCTCGACTCGGGCTGCGCCGGCACTTCCACTGCCGGGACGTACTCGATCGATGCCGACTCCGTTTTCGACGGTTCCGTCGCTTGGGCGAGGCCCGATGACGGCAACAAGCCCAGCAACAGAATGCTCCACGCCAATGGCATTACTGAGCTAGCGCCGAGCGAGCGAGGAGATTCAGGCTGGCGCGAACGGTTCAAAGGGTGCTTCCACGGTTCAATGGTCGAAAGGCCACTGCCGAGCCCTAGCCGAGCTTCGCCACTGCGTCCCCGATCCGACTCAGACCCTCGCGGATCATGTCGTTCGATGCCGCGTACGTGATGCGTACGAATCCCGGGGCGCCGAATGCAGTCCCAGGGAGCGTAGCAAAAACAAAGGCCCTGCCGGCGTGCCACGCCAAGCCATATAACATGTAGCACCGCGCAATTCGGCTCTCAGCACGAGCCCGATGGGCTAAGAGGCACGGGCCTGTTGTGGCTGGTCCGGTGGTGGAAACGGTAGGTCATCGAAAGTTCTGCACGCTCCAGACCTCACCGTCCGGCCCCCGCGCGAAGCCACATGCCACCTGCGCGTAGGCGTCGTTAGTCATGTTCATGTAGTGACCGTGCTTCGAAAAACGCTTCCCAGGGCCCTCGTTCCACATCGCCTGAAGGCACCCATCGATGACCCGCTCGGTCGACGGCCAAGCCGGGCATTCGTTTTGGGCGAGCCCCTGAGGCTCGCAGATGTGATCGTTGAAACCAGCGTGAATGCCGTTCTTGCTGTCGTGCTTCGCCTGTCTGTTCGCGCACTTCTCGCCCCCTTTCCAACGCCTGAGCGGCGGTAGGCATTGGCACACGCGGCGGAGCTGGTTGATTCGATGCACGCAGTCTTCATAGGGGTCGCCGGTGCTCGGAAGAGCGGGGGGCGCGCAGCCGGCGCGAGGCGCACGGAGGGGCCCGTGCGTGCAGATGTTTTCCGTCTTCTCACTACGGTCCGAACCCACCGCATGTGAACCGCTTGGCATCAACGCCCAAGAACCCATGAGGGCCGCGAGCACGGTCGTCACCGCGATTCCCCGCACCATACACCTCAGGGTAGCAAGTCGAAGTGCGGCGGGCACTTGGGACGGAGACATCTTTGGGGGCTCGCTCTACCCGCCATCTACGCGGCATCGTTGGGGTCAGGCGTCAATCGTCCGCCAGAGTGCCGCGAGGCTAATTCTCGGCCTTGCCGCTGGTGAGGTCGACTGGGCTTCCGCGTTGGCCAGCGGTCTCGACATTGCGGGCTCAGCTGCAACGGTGAACGCTATGCGCAGCGTCTTCACGAATCGGGTGCGACCCGCAAGATCGGATGTCAGAAAAATCTAGACCGGCCCTTTGCAAGGAGAACGTTCCTTTGAGGGCATAGCCGGAACAATGGCCCTCTGCGTGCGCTTCGACACGCGACATAACGATCTGGTACCGCGCAACTCGACTCTCAGCATGAGCCCGGTGAGCTAAGAGAGCTTGCTGTGCATGAGTGGCATGAGGGCGAAGAGGAGCTGGCCCGCGAAGCCAATCATGCCGTGAGGTGTGGTGAGCTCTTCAGCGAACTGGTTCATCGAGCCATTGAAGAGCAATACGGTGAGGAGAATTTCGGCAAGCATCAGCAGGACGAAGGCGACGGCGCCCATCGTTACGCGTGGCTGGATGCGGGGCGGGATTTGGAAACGGGCGATGAGCTTTCCACAGGCAAGCCAAGAGATGCCGAGCATGAAGGGAAGCTCCAGGATTGTGGCGAGGACCTCGCCGAGTCGAGGCGCGAGCAGAAGGACGCGTGCCGTGCCGAGGGCGAAGCCGGCGGCGAAGACTACGGCAAAGTAGGTGATGCCGGCTCGGACGGCTTGGGTGCGTTGGGACGTCACGCGGTGGACGGTACTGGGGGTTCAGAGGGAGGACAAGACTGGCTCCGGTGCCGGAGCGGTCGAAGGACCCAATAGAGCATGGCGAGCAGAGCCACGGTGTAGAGGGCAATGGTCACCGCTGGGTTCGGCGCCGGCGGGACACTACTGATGAACAACCAGCTCAGCGCGAAACCGACGAGGCCCAGAGTCGTCTCGACGTCGTCTAGCTCCAAGGACATCAACCAAAGGACCGGGGCGACGCCGTAAATCGGAACGAGCGCGCTTCGCAGGGAGGCGAGGACGAGAAGCATCAGCCAGATCCGCGCCCTGCCCGCGCGATCGGCGGTCAGGCGTGCCGCGTACCAAGTCGCCGCGACAATGAGCAGCGTGTAGACCGTCGAGACTGGGCCGAGCCACTCGCTCGCACCTTCGACTCCGAGCAAGTTGAGCTTCCACACC
The DNA here is from genome assembly GCA_049691835.1 of Polyangiales bacterium. Lineage (GTDB taxonomy): Bacteria > Myxococcota_A > Polyangia > Polyangiales > Houyiibacteriaceae > SG8-38. The sequence goes on along the minus strand of JBAVOF010000497.1, from coordinate 2,307 downwards.
ATGCCCGGGACAGAGAGGTTCGTCGTAATGACCAGTGGATCGGTGGCGAACGAGAATGCCTCGCCCGATAGAAGCCGCGGGAGCGTGTAGCCGAAGAACTGCGCGAATGGGGCTCTGCCGACCACGGCCAGGGACAGACCCGTAAACGCCGCACCGAACACGGCCGTCCAGGCGAGGTCGCGCCAACGCTTCTGAAACGCCAGATAGAGCACCAGGATCCCGGGGAAGAGCTTCGACACGATACCGCCAGCCAAGAGCAAGCCACCGAGGACGGGACGCTTTTCGTCGAACGCGAGCACCGCAGCCATGGCGGTCCAAATGGTGAACAGGTGAATCTGTCCGAACTGGAGGTTGAACATCGTGGGCATCGTCGAGACGACGAGCGGCAGCATCCACAAGGACCAGGCGCCCGCGGAGCCGCCGACCCAAAGCGCGAGCAGCACCGCGAACGCGACGAAACTCAGCAATTGAAACGCAAACCAGAGGGAGCGCATCACGAGGTAGTCGTTGCTGAGCGCGAGCCAAGTGCGCGGAAGCAGCAGAAATGGCGGCGGGTAGTGAAACGAGTCGTGCAAGTACGGCTGTAGGCCTGCAACCGACGTCTCGATGTCCTCCGCTTCTGTCAGTCCGAAGTTTGGATAGTGCTCGACGGCGTAGAGGTTTGGGTCGGCTTGGCGCGAGAGATCGGCGGCGTGCACATAAGACGCCATGCACATGTGGCCGACCGTGAACTCGATCGGCGGAAAGGTAGAGCCCCAGGTGCTCTCCTTGTCGGTCATGAAGACGCTCAATCTAGCAACCTGAGCCAATGCGAGGAGCGCGAGCGCCGCCCATGCGAGGACCTTCGGACGGGACCGTTCCCAGGCATCGTCGATGGACGCAGGAAGGGCGCGCTCGATGCGGCTCGCCAATACGCTCAATAGGATGCCCGCCAAGATGGAGAGGGGTCCGAAGGCCCACGGTAGGGACCCCATCGCTCCGGTCGCAACGACGGTCGCAGCGGCCGCCAACCCACTGGCGGTCCACGAGGGTTTCCACCAAGACATCACACCCGCCGCCAGCACCGGCAGCACCATTGCCGACGCAGCAGATCCGACGGGCGCCCCCAACGAAGCGGCCTGGAGCATCGCCGCAGCGTGCAGGGCGACGATGCTCACCTGAGCGGCAACCACGGCCGCGACACCTCGACGCTCCCAGGACATAAGACCGAACGGATGGTAGCGCATCGCGCATGAGATTCCGACGCGCTCGAGGAGCGCTGGGATTCGAGTGGAGCGGTCGATGAGGATAGGTGGAGGGCGGTGCTAACCGACCGCGACGAGCCGGAGGACGCTGGCCAAGCCCGTGTGGTGCTGACCTTCGTGGATCTCGGCTTCAATTTTCTCGAGCTGGACGATGTCGAGATCGGAAAAGTCTTCTCGCAGGTCCTCGACCGTATAGAGCATTTCCTCGTTGGGCGGGCCGCCAGTGCCATAGCCGAGCTGCTCTTGGCTGTAGGCCTCGAGAAACAGGTGACCGCCCGGTTTCAGGGCGGTAACGAGCTTTCGATGCACGGTTCGTCGGATGCTCTGGTGCATGTGCGTGAAAATCAACCCAACCGCGTCGTAGGCCCCGGGCTCGATGCGCGCGGTGTCATAGTCCGCGATTTCGTACTCGATGTGCACGCCTTGACGCTCGGCTAGTCGGAGCGCTTTGTCGCGTCCCGCGGCGCTGAAATCAAACGCATCGACCTTCCAGCCCTGTCGCGCGGCGTAGACCGCATTGCGCCCCTCGCCCTCGCCCGGAAGAAGAAGACGGCCGGGGGCCGCTAGTCGGTCGAGGCATGCCTTGAAAAACGCGTTGGGCTCCTCGCCATACGCATACTCGTCGCGACCGTAGCGCTCTTCCCACATCTCTTTCATCTGGGTCTCGTGTGGGGGAAACCTGGACCAGTCTGGGTCGAGCGCAACCGAATGATGTGAGAAAGGAATTGGGACGGCTCCCGGGAGGTCGCTATCGATGCCGTCGCGATGCGCCTCAGCCTGCGGCTGCGTGCATCTCGTCGTAGACAGTCGCCAAGCCCTCGAGAGCCGCTGCGCAGTCGGCGTCGAAGGACGGGCCGTGCATGATTCCCAGCACGCTCGGCTTCAACTCGGCCAGAGAGCGAATCCTCTTGCCGGTCGTCGGAGTCCGGCAGGTTGTTCGTGGTTCTCGGAGTATTGGCGTTACTCGCCGGGAAGATCGACTGACCCGAGGGTTTGCGATCGAACCCGACAGCTACAGCATTACGCTGCCGCGTTCGGCGACCGCGGTCGTGAAGCTCAGCGT
>JBAVOF010000496.1:0-6596 GCA_049691835.1 Polyangiales bacterium | reverse complement strand
CTCGGACGCAGTCTTTGCGCATCCCTCGGCTTGGGCGGCTATCATACCGGCGGTCAAAGAACCTTGGGGCTTTCAGCCCGGATTCGCGCGAGGAGTGCGGCCACCGAGGATGCATTCAGTGTGTGCGGGCTCCAAAAAGAGGCTAATTGTTCTCGATACCTATGACTAGGGGGATGGATATGGTTCGCAACGTGATGATGATACTTGGGTTGTCGCTAGCTGTGGCTGCATTCGGTTGCGGTGACGACACGAGCAGCACCGGGGGAACCGGCGGCAGCGGGGGCACCGGTGGCATGGCTGGCAGCGGCGGCACCGGAGGCACGGGTGGTACAGGCGGTACGCCCATCATGGATGCCTGCGCGAACGTGCAAGACTCGGCGATCATCTGTGACGCTGGCTTCCCCGATGCGGTGCGCGCCTGCGCGACGCAAGCCGGAGGACAAGGGCCTGCAACTGCGCAGTGCCTGGAGACCGATGAGGGACTGAGCGCGGACTGCTCGGTCTGCTACGGCGACCTGACCCAGTGCATTTTCGACAATTGCCTCGGCGCAGGTTGCGCGTTGGAACCGAACGGCACTAGCTGTTTGGCATGTCGCGCGGAGTTCTGCGAGGGTGCCTTTGGCCAATGCGCCGGCGACCCTGGCTGCTCCGGCTGAGTTGACGCTCGACTCGTAGGCAGAACGCACGAGAGAAACCGGCGCCGGTCATCGACCAGCGCCGGTTTTCTTTTGACCTGGCCGAACCAAGAGCGATAGGTAGGAGCCTGCGATGGGCCCAGCCGCAAACGTTCAATACGATCCGATCTACGATCCGTTCAACCCCGCGGTGATCGCAGACCCGTATCCGTTCTATCGCCGCCTCAGGGACGAGCATCCCGTCTACTACAGCGAGCGCATGAATTTCTACGTGCTGTCCCGGTACGACGACATCTTCCACGCCCTGCGCAAGCCGCAGATCTTCTCGTCGGCGCAAGGCCTCACGCCAGCCAAAGACGAGATCAGCCAGCTAGGGATTCCACCGACCTTCATCATGATGGACCCGCCGGACCATACTCGGTTGCGACGCTTGATCACCAAGGCGTTCACTCCCGACACGGTAAGAGAGCTCGAGCCGACGATCCGACGGTTCGTCGTCGAGCGCGTCGAGGCGATGAAACGCAAGGCTGCCGAGGGGCAAACCATCGATCTGATCGCGGACATCGCCTCCCCGCTTCCGACGATGGTGGTCGCCGAGATCCTCGGGGTGCCGGCAGAGGACCGTCCGAAGTTCGATCCCTGGTCCGATGCGATCACGTCCGCCTCCGCGGACTTCGCCCTCGACATCGAGCAGGCGATAGGCGCGGTGCAGGGCCTGGTCAGCTATTTTGGCGGCATGTGCCAAGAGCGCCGAGCCAAGCCCACGGGTGACATGATAAGCAAGCTCACCCAGGCAGAGATCGACGGTGAAACCCTGAGCGATTGGGACATCTTGGGCTTCTGCTTCGTAATGATCGCCGGTGGCAACGACACGACAACCAACCTGATCGGCAACTCGATGAAGCTCCTCTACGACTACCCGGAGCAGCATCGGGAAATGATCGAGCGGCCGTCGCTCATTCCAAACGCGATCGAAGAGCTTCTTCGCATCGATTCGGTGGTGCAAGGGCTGTCGCGAACGACCACCGACGAGGTCGAGTACTACGGCACTACGATTCCTGCAGGCAGCAAGGTCCACAACCTCTACGCCTCGGGCAACCGCGATCCGCGTCACTGGGGCGATGATGCGGATGCACTGAACATTCACCGCAAGATCGATCGACATCTCTCTTTTGCGCAGGGGCCGCATTTCTGCATCGGCGCGCACGTCGCGCGTTTGATGGTGCGCACATTCTTCGAAGAGATGGGTTCACGTGTCGGTGAGCGGTTCGAGATTGACTGGGGCCGCGCCGAGCGGCGTCAGTCCGCGTTTACACGTGGCTTCACGAAGATGCCCATTCACATCGAAGCATGAGGAGAATCCGAGTAAGATTCGAGCCCGCAGGTCTCGAAGTCGACGCGCAGCCCGGCGAAGCGATCATGGACATCACCGATATCCACCCCGCCGCACAGGTTCCCTACTCGTGCCGCGCGGCGACCTGTGGCACGTGCCGGGTTCAGGTCTTGGAGGGCGGCGATGCCCTGTCGGTCCCGGACAGTTTCGAGCTCGAGGTCCTCGAGATCTTCGGGGATACCCCAGACCAAGTCCGCCTTTGCTGCCAAGCGAAGCTCGTCGACGGTGAATCGACCCGCGTCACGCTCGAGGTCTGCGACGACTAGAACGCGGCCTTGAATGCCAGGTTGACGCTGAGCTCGTCGACCTTGATGTCGACTAGGTTGAGCTCGGCGGGTTGTGCAGGGGGGGCTGGATACGCAGCAGGGAACGTGACGCCGCCCATGGTGCCGGTCCCATGCGCGTATCGAAACGCTATCGCGAGAGCGAGGTAGAAGCCGTCCTGGGAATTCTCCTCGGTTTGCTCACGGTTCACGAAGTCGGCGCCCACCGTGAAACCATAGAAATCGACGTCGGTTTCGGCGAAGCGGCTCGGCGTAGGCTCGGCGCTGAAGTCGGTGAAGAAGCCACATCCCAGCTTGAGGTGATCGGTAACGCGGAAGACGCCTCCGACCTGCACATCCGCCGTGGCATTGAGATCGATGTCCAACTGAGACGTGTGAAGTGGGAACGCGACGACGAGGTCGCTTTCCACCCAACCCCAGGAGCCCAGGTACGCCACCCCAAGTCGCGTGAGCCCCGGTTCGACCCCCGCCCAGGCCGCATTGACCTGGTCGATTTGATTTCCGGTGAACTGAGGAGAGCCGGTGGGCGGAGCCCAGGTCTGCGTGCTGGTGCTCCTTTCCGAGAGGAAGGCGAGATAACTGGGCATGGCGACCATCCAGCCAATCCGCACTGCGTTGATCGGGGCCCACTGGACCCCAGCTTTGATCTGGAGGCCGCCGCCCGAGATGCTCTGGTTCACATCCAGACTAAGCGCGCCGCCTTGTCCTTGCGCGTAGGCTCCCGAGACGCCCTCGCTCACTCGCTGTGAGGCCATCACGAGATCGAACGCACCGCCCACGAGAAGCTTCTTGCTGTGCTTCCAGGCCACGGCGGAGCTCAGGTGGTACACGAATGTCCTCTCGTTTGCGCTCGCAAAGAATTGAGCGGGCTCGCTCGACCCCGAGGCGGTCGAAACGGAATCCTGGATGAACCGGTTCAGAGAACGCGAATAGAAGAGGCCTATCCCCCAACGCAGGTTCGGTTGTGGTGCGGCCACGTACACGAACGCCCTCGGAACCACATGCAGCGAAGTGTATTCGCCGCCGCTTTGTTCTCCGCCCTCGATCGATAGCGCGCCAGGCGCGTGCACGATGCTGTACTCGATGAGCGCCCCAGACAAGGTGACCGACTGGCCGTCGAGCCGGGCGACACCCGCGGGATTGTACCATAAGGCACCACCGGTATGGACGTTGGCCACCACCGCGCCCCCGGTCAGCGCGACGTCCGTCCCGGCGACCACTTGATCGTTGTTGTCTGCCACCGCGACCTGCGGGATGACGAGGAGCGCGATCGCCAGGATCCCTGAGGCGCGAAGCATCGCGCCGATAGTAACTCAGAAAAAGCGTCAGGCGATCGGTTCGAGGATTACGACGGGAATCACGCGATCCGTCCAGGTCTCATAGCTGGCGAAGTCGGGGTAATGGGCCACGAGCTTGGGCCAGAGCGCCGCGCGTTGCTCGGGCGACGCGGTGCGCGCCGTCATCTTGATCTTACGCCGTTTGATCTGAACCTCGCACCGGGGGTTGGCTTGGAGGTTCTTGTACCAGAGCGGGTCCTTTGGTAGCCCGCCCTGTGAGCCCACGACGATCACCTGGTCGCCGTGTTCGATGTACAGCAACGGCGCGGTCCTTGGCTGTCCGCTCTTGCGGCCGATCGTCGTCAGCAACAAGACCGGAACGCCCCAGGGGAACGCGCTACCGACTCGCCAGGTCGATCCCAGCAAGCCTCCCGTCCAGCGATAGATCGCCACGTTCACCTTGGACATGATCTTGATGATCTTCCCGGCGATGGGCTTGTCGAGCCCTTGGGGCCTGGGCTTGATGTTTACTCCCTCGGTGCTCATCGATTGGTTTCCTTCGCTCATTTCTTGTTGGCACGACGGAGCAGCGTCAAATACACCTCGTCCACCACCCGAAGCGGCAGCTTTTCCAAGGTCGACCGCATCCGGTCTGGCTTCACCGAGTAAACCGGCCTTGGGTTCTTGGCCGTCAGAGCGTGCTCGATGACCTGCGCCAGAATATCGGGATTGTGTGCCGAGTTGACGGTTTTTGCGGCGAGTTTCTTTAGAGCGCGAATCACTTTTGCGAAGTTCTTGGTTTCACGCTCGGCTTGATCGAACGCTGCCTCAATCCCGCGCACCATGTCGGTCTTGAACGGACCGGGCTGCACCTTGATCACCTTCACGTCCAGCAACGCCAATTCGCGCCGGAGGGCATCCGAATATGCCTCAATCGCGTACTTGCTCATCGCATAGGGGCCGTTGAATGGCGCCGCGCTCTGCCAACCAGTCTCGGAGCTGACGTTCACGATGCGACCGTGAGCCGCCTCTACGAGTGGGAAGAACGCCTTGTTGACCCGATAGGTGCCCATCACGTTGATGTCGAAGATCCTCGCGAGACGCTCTTCGGGAATGTCGGTCAAGGAACCGACCCCCATGACTCCCGCGAAGTTGACGATTGCATCGAGGCGGCCGGTACTTTCCCTGATCGTGGCTAACGAGCTCTCGATGCTTTCACGGTCCGTCACGTCCATCACGATCGGCACCACGTCTGGGTCGTGCACCGAGCTTCGCAGCAAGTCCATGTCGATGTCGGCAGCAAACACGTGCCAGCCGCGTGCCACCAGACGCTCGACGAGCGCATGGCCGAGGCCTCCTCCCGCGCCTGTGACGAGTGCGGCTCGCTTGCCCATGGCTCAGTTCACACCCCGTGTCCGGTCGCCCCAGAATTGCTTGCGCAAGGCTTTCTTGTCGGGCTTGCCGAGGGGGGAGAGCGGAATCGAGGTGACGAAGTCCACCGACTTGGGTGTTTGCACGGACCCCTTTGCTTCCTTGACGGCGGCCTTGAGCTCTTCCGCGAGCTCTTTCGTGCCCTCGCGATGCGGGCGCAAAATGACGACCGCCTTGACGGCCTCGCCCCATCGCTCATCGGGCACCCCCACGACGGCGACTTGGGCGACCGCGGCATGCGCGGAAATCACGTCTTCGATCTCGCGCGGGAACACGTTGAACCCACCGGTGACGATCATGTCCTTCTTCCGATCCACAATGTGCAGGAAACCCTCGTCGTCGTATCGGCCCACGTCACCCGTGTGCAGCCAGCCTCCTGAAAACGCCTCCTCCGTCTGCTCGGGCAAGCCATGGTACCCCTCCATCACGAGCGGCGCCCGCACGCAGATCTCCCCCGCTTCGCCTTCCGGAACTTGCACATTGTCCGAATCGAGAAGCGCGAGATGAACCCATGGGCTCGGCCGTCCGCACGATGCAAACCGCTCGGGCTTGCGGAGATCGTGATCTGCCTTCTTCAGATGGGTGAGCACCATCGGTGCTTCCGACTGGCCGAAGCACTGGAAGAAAATCTGCCCCCATTTCTCGACACCTTCCTTGAGCCGGGCAGGGCTCATCGGCGACGCGCCGTAAAAGAGCGTTTCCAGGCTCGTGAGGTCTGCCGTGGTGGCTCGAGGATGATCGAGCAATGGATAGATCATCACCGGTACCAGGAACGTGGAGGTGATCTTGTGCCGCTCGACGGCGTCGAAGAACAGATCTGGCGTGAACCCCTGCAAGGCTACGAACGATCCGCCGCTTTGCAGGGTCGGCACGACAAATGCGGCCGCCGCGTGCGAGAGCGGCGTCGCAATCAGGAAACGAATCTCCTCTGGCCATTCCCATTCGGCCATTTGCACCATGGTCATGTACGCGGCCGAGCGATAGGGCTGACGAACGCCTTTGGGGCGCCCGGTGGTGCCGCCGGTATAGACGATGGTGTTCAGGTCGTCTGGCCCAATATCGGGGGCTACCAGCGGCTTGGGGTCAAACCCCGCGGCGAGCGCATTGAAGTCGTCCCCTACGCTCGTAGGCCCAAATGCGAGGAGGTTCCTGAGTTTCGGCATCCGCCTTTTCAGCTCTGCGGCGCGTGGCTCGAACACCGCGGGGTCGTACACCAGCGTCTCGATTCCCGCGTCCTCGAGCACGTACGCTTGGTCCTCTGCCGATCCCAGCGGGTGGAGCGGTGTGTTGCAGGAACCGGCCAGCAAGTTGGCGCAGAGATTGTAAAGTACCTCGGGCCGATTGGCCGAGAGGACCGCGGTCCGTGACCCTTTCGCGATGCCCTTCGACGCGAGCGCTTGCGCGAATCGGCTCGCTTGGGCGCGCACCTCGGCGTAGCTGATCGTTGCGTCGCCGAGGAACAGGAAAGGCCTGTCATCGTAGCGATTGAGCCCGTCGATGACGAGGTGAGGGAGCAAAGGCATGTCGAAGAGTCGTTCGTTTGTCATCTCGAGGTCCTTTCTACCCTATCTGGGTC
>JBAVOF010000495.1:0-1596 GCA_049691835.1 Polyangiales bacterium | reverse complement strand
GTAGAACCCGACGCAGTCACGGCGACTCCTCCGGGCCCTCCAGGCACGACGTTTACTGGCGACCTCACGATCGAATTGACGACCGACAGCGGCAACCCGATCTACTTCACCACGGATCTCACACCCGTCCTCACTGAGGAAGGCGAGGTTCAGGGCACCGAGTACACCGGCCCGATCACGATCAGCGATACCACGGTCTTGAAGTTCCTCACCGGCGTCGAGGGTGAGTACAGCCCCGAGCAGTCGGAAGGCTACGTCTTCGCCGAAACCCCCATTCGCGACCAATGGGCAGCGAGCGGTCACGGCGACATCACGGGCGAGGCTTGGCGCCACTGGGATGCAGACGGTTCGGTCTCGAGGAGCTGTGCGAAGTGTCACGGACCCCAAGCCAACGATGCTCCTCCCCCCGACGTAGGCTTGCTTGAATACCTCGCGACCGGTGCCAACACCCGTTCTGCGCCGCTTCCGCTCGGTCTCGATTGCGTCAACTGTCACCAGACTTTCCCGACGATCTACTCGAACCTTGCAAAGTTCGGGCTCCCGAACGGCGAGCTCGAGCCCGTGGTCTTCCCGTCCACCGAGCAGGCCTCTCTCTATGGGCCGAGCAACATCTGTGTCACCTGCCACCTAGGCCGCGAGTCCGGCGAGAGCGTGCAGGCCAAGATCGACGCGGACGATGGTCAAGGGCCATACAGCTTCACCAACATCCACTACTACGCCGCCGCCGCTTCCTTCTTCGGCGGCGAGACCGTGGGCGGGTACCAGTATCCCGATGAGGAATACCGCCCGCGGAACACGTTCCCATCGCACCCCGATGAATTGTCGACCTGCGTCGGCTGCCACATGACCAACGCCGAGGGTGGCGAGATGCACACCTGGGTTCCGGAGGTCGACACCTGCATCAGCTGTCACGGCGGCACGAGCTTCGAGACGCTCGGGGGCTCACCAAGCAAGAATTTGGAGAATATCACGGCATTGCTGCCCGAGCTCTACGCAGCGATCCAGGCCTACGCGGCAGACGTGATCGGTATTCCGATCGTCTACGACGCCGGCAGTTACCCGTACTGGTTCGACGACCAGGGTCAGGGCTACACGAGCTTCGACGCAACGCTCCTCCCGGCCGCCTACAACTATCAGGTGGCCCTGAAGGACCCTGCTGGTTTCATCCACAACGGGACCTACCTCTCGCAGATTCTCCACGACTCCACCGTGGCCCTCGGCGGATCCAGCAGTGTCGCAGTTCCTGGTCGCGGCGAGTACGACCTCGAGGGGGCCGAGATCGGCAGTCTGCTGAAGTCGCAGCAGTGGCAGATCAGCGGTCACGGCGCGGCAGGGACGGAGCCGTTCCGGCATTGGGACGGCGACTACGAGCCGGACGGCTACACGCCAAGCGGCATCCCGGGCACGTGCACGAAGTGCCACAGCACTCCGGGCTTCGGGGAGTACGCCATGGGCGTCGCGACGACGGGGACCATGCCAACGACCACCGTGGACTGCTGGTCCTGTCACAACGAGTTCAATCTCTTCGACGATTCGTCGACGCGATACTCGGACCTTGGGAACAACCCAGCGCTCGAACCGATCGCGTTCCCATCG
>JBAVOF010000494.1:0-1749 GCA_049691835.1 Polyangiales bacterium | reverse complement strand
ACGTATGGCTGTGCTCAGATGGGCGCCATGTCATCTGCCAGATCGGATACCAGTGTGCTGAACGCTGGAACTTCAGAACCGGCAGGCTCGTATGCGTGTATGATTGCGCTTACGCATTCGAATTCGACCGCACACTCCGACTTGCCATCGAGGGACCAGAGCTGATTTTGGAGTTGGTCAAGGAGCTCGGTGAGTGCATCGAGGGAGCCGCTATCTCCGAAAACGGCAAGCTGGCGGCGACAGTGGTCGACGTGTGCGATACGTCCAGCGTCCTGATCTGGGATACCGCCCCCCCGACGAACGCTAGGAGGCTCCAGACGCGGGGCAAAGACCGCGGACCGGAGGGAGTAGCCGCTCTTCGGACACGTCGCTGTCGTTCGCCCCGAGCGGTCAGTGGATCGCGTTCGCGTACTCGTGGCCCGACATCGATCTGCTCCGGACCGACGGAGGCGGGAGCGACTTGCCGCTTTGACCAGGTGTCACAGACCGGGCTAAGTGATCACTGCCGGTTCGGCAGAAGTGATCGCTAGGGCGGGGAATGTCCCGTTCGCTGTTGACGTGAGCTGAAGAAGGAGTGGCGGCCAGAATCAAAGTGCGAAAAACGGTGGACACCACCGAAGAGCCCCACACGCCCGCCGCCTGGCTCGCGGCCCGCTGATTCGCCCGTCCCTCCCAGCCCGCGTGCCGCACCCTCGATGTCAACCCACGGGGCCGCCGGACGGGTACACTTCGAAGCGTGGCGAACGGCGATACGTGTCAACGACTTTGAGACACTCCGTTCTCGAGTTTAGTGAAGGTTGATCTCGCTCCTGCTCTTGTCCTCCGGGGGGTTGATCCAGACCGCCTGCGGTAGCGAGGGGACCTTGGGCGGACCGTTCACGAATCGTTCGGGGTGGGCCGCGTAGGCGGCATCGAGGACGCGCTGGCGTTCCGCCAAGACCTCCTCCGAGTGCCCGTAGTGCACCTCTGCCGGCGTCAGCATGACGAGGCCCGAGTGGTGATGCTCGTGGTTGTACCAATCGAAGGTGCGCCGACAGAAACTGTGGGCGTCTTCGTAGCTTCCGAAACGGTCTGGGTAGTCGGGTCGCGACTTGAGCGTGTGGAAGTTCGATTCCGAAAAGGGATTGTCGTTGCTGACCCGCGGCCTCGAGTACGAGCGTTTGATACCGAGGTCGATCATCATTTGCGTGAGCGTTTTGCTCGTCGGCGCCGAGCCACGGTCGGCATGCACGGTGATTTCGTCGGGCTCGACCCCTTGCTTGTGGATGCTTTGCTCGAGCAGCTCGGCGGCGAGCTCGCCCGATTCGCGATGCCCGAGCATCCAGCCCACCGCGTAGCGGCTGAAGAGGTCGAGCAGCACGTAGAGATAGTAGTAGGTCCACTTCTGCGCGGCGCGGAGCTTGGTGATGTCCCACGTCCACACTTGGTTCGGACCGGTCGCCAAGAGCTCGGGACGCTGATAGCGCGGATGGACAAGCTGATTTCTGCGCTCACGGACCTCGCCGCGGGCGCTCAGAATCCGGTACATCGTGCGGGCCGAGCAGTGGTAGATGCCTTCTTGCAGAAGCGAGGTGACGATCTGCGCCGGCGCGTGGTCGACGAAGCGCTCCGAGTGCAGCACCTCGATCACTTCCTGCTGCTCGCTTGGACCGAGCGCACGAGGCGGCGACGGCCGCTTGTTCGGCGCACGTCGCGGCGCCGGACGGCTGCGACGGTAGTAGCTCGGCCGTGGCACGCCGAGCGCCGTGC
>JBAVOF010000493.1:0-5502 GCA_049691835.1 Polyangiales bacterium | reverse complement strand
GGAGAGCGCGGTGTCCAGTCGAAATGCGGCGTTCAAGTAGCGGGGCTGCGGCGGCCCCAACGGTTCGGTCTCGTAGATCGGAGACACCTCTAGAACCTCGATCCCGTGGCGGGCCTGCAGCAGCGCGTGCGCACAGTGTATCGACGCCTCGCGTGCACCGAGATTCGAACCGACCCCGACGACGACGATACTCACGGAACCACCCTAGACGAAAAGAGGACAGTCCCCTTTTTCATCGTGTTGATTGAGGTTACCTTGCGCGCATGCCGGAGATGCCGCTTTTCGATCGTCTCGAGGGCCAGGACCATGACGGCGAAGAACGTGTCTTCCGCGTGAGCGAAGTCAACCGCGCGGTGCGCCTCACCCTGGAGGACAACTGGGCTAGCGTTCTAATCGAGGGAGAGCTCTCGGACGTACGCCATGCCAAAGGGCACATCTATTTCACGCTGAACGACGAAGAAGACCCGGCGCAGCTGCGCGGAGTGATGTTCCAATCCGATGTCCGAAGGACGAAAGCCCCGCTGGAAGATGGGGTCCGGATTCGATTTCGTGGGACGCTGTCGTTGTACACGGCGCGCGGCCAGTTCCAGCTCATCGCCCGATCGGCCAAGCTCGCCGGCGAAGGCGATCTCGCGGCACAGTTTCGAAAGCTGCGAGCGCAGTTAGAAGCGGAAGGCTTGCTCGATCCGGAGCGAAAGCGCCCACTCCCGAAGCTTCCGCGCGTGGTCGGCGTGGTCACCAGCCGCACCGGCGCCGCCTTGCGCGACATCATCCGGGTGGCCGCAGAGCGATGCCCCGTTCGCATCTTGGTCGCTGATTGCCGGGTGCAGGGGGACGATGCAGCAGCGAGTATCGCGTCGGCGCTCGCACTCATTCAGCGAGTCGACGAGCTGGACGTCGTGATCGTTTCGCGAGGCGGCGGGGCGGCCGAGGATCTTTGGGCGTTCAACGACGAAGCCGTGGCCCGCGCGATCGCCTCCTGCCGAGTTCCCGTGGTGAGCGGGGTGGGCCATGAGGTCGACGTGACGATCGCGGACCTGGTCTCAGACGTGAGGGCGGCGACGCCCTCCAATGCCGCAGAGATCGTAGTGCCGGAGCGCCAGGCCTTGATTCGTGATCTGCGGTCCACCGAGCGGCGGCTGAATCAAGCCTTGGACAACCGGATCGGCGCGCTTCGGCTTCGGCTCGAACGGCTGCTGCGCCCCCTCTACGGCGCACGGCGTGTCATCGCGCCGATTCGACGAGAGTTACTCGCTCAGCAGGAACAGCTACGGAGCGTGCAGCGATCCAATCTTCGAGCGCGACGCGCGCTCTTGGCGGAGCTGCATCGGCGTCTGATGCGCCTGGATCCGCGCTCCGTGCTCCGGCGTGATCAACGCGAGTTGGGCGCGTTGACCGCCAGGCTCAGGGATGTGGGGCGCTCGACGACTCGGCGCAGGCGCGAGCGATTGGTCGGGCTACAGTCCACGCTGCGAGGTCGGGGTCGGCCCATCGTACGCGAAGCGCGAGCGGCGCATGCCGAGCTTTGCGCGCATCTGGATGCGCTGTCGCCGCTGCGAGTGCTGGAGCGTGGATACGCGATCGCCCTGCACGAATCGACGGGTCGCGCGATTCGTAGCCAGTCCGAAGTGAGCGACGGCGAGCGGCTCCGCATCCGGGTTTCGGATGGAGAATTCGCTGCGAAAGTCGAGGGCCATGACTGAACGACTTCGGTTGGGCATTTTCGGCTGGCCGGTGGCGCACTCGAAGTCTCCAAAGATGCACGAGTCTGCCGCGCGAGCGCTGGGGATCAGGCTTCGCTACGAGCGGTTCGAGGTTGCGCCCGTCGACTTGAAAGACGCCGTTCGACGCCAGCACGAGCTGGGGATCGACGGTTACAACCTGACCGTACCACACAAGGAAGCGATCGTGGACCTGATCGACGAGGTGGCCCCCGGGGCGCAAACCATCGGCGCGGTCAACACCGTCGTGCGGACGGCCGGGCGATACGTGGGTCACAACACCGATGCGCCCGGGTTGGTGCGGTCTCTCGAAGAGACAGGCGTCCAGTTGCGCAATGCGCGGGTGGTGGTGCTCGGCGCCGGCGGCGCCGCTCGTGCCGTCGTGGTCGGGCTCTCGCATGCCGGCGCCCAGGCGATTGCTGTGCTCTCCCGAAGGCCGGAGCAAAGCAAAGCGCTCACCGATTCGTTGGCGGGCCGGCTGCAGTGCGCTCTCGAGTCTGCACCGATCGGGGAGGCGAGCACCTACTTCCCCAACGCAACTCTGCTGGTGCAAGCAACGAGCGCGACGCTCGAGTCGAACCCCAGCGCCGCCGAGTTTGCTGCGTCGCTGCCGATGGAAGCGCTGCCCGCAGATGCGACGGTCGTGGATTTGGTTTACAAGCCGCTCCGGACCTCGGTGCTCGCGCGCGCCGAGGAGTGCGGTCTGTCGGTCGTCGACGGCCTCGGGATGCTGCTATACCAGGGCGCCATCGCTTTTGAGATGTGGACGGGCCTCCGGCCACCAATCGATGTCATGCGCTCGGCGTTGAACGACTGAGCGCACGACCGCCTGCATCCATGACGCCGTCGAGCGATCATTCGACCTCGAGCTCCGCGACTCCGAACATCTCGGCCCCGTGAACGAGCACGAGCTCCTCGGCCTCCATGATCGGCTCCGGCGAGGCATCGATGGCGAGCGTACAATCTTCGATGGCGAAGAATTCCTGCGACTGCATCAGCTCGTCCGAAACGCGGACACCCTTTGGTAAGCGCAAGGTTCCCATCACCAAGCCACCGTCGAACAAGCAAGCGACCTCGTGATGCGCACGGCCGTGGGCTTCAGAAGGGTCCAATGGCGCATCTTCGCCCGGTACGACCACCAGAACCGCCTTGCGTTGTAGCGCCAAGAACGGAATCGTCTGCGGTTGCTCGGGAAGACTGACATTGGTCATCCGAAAGAACGCCTCGTCCCCATTGAGAAACGACAAGAGGCCGACCCCCGGCGGAACGTGCAAGGTCCCGATCACCCATCCAGTAGGGGTAAATAGCCGCACCGTTGTGGATGCAGGTGTCACTCTCGTTAGCCCTAGATACCCGATATCCGGCGGTCTCTGTGAGAAAGATCACAAGACCAGGGCAGGCCGCGGCGGCCGCGGAAGGGATTGACCCTTTGTCACCGACGGCCGCTGGAAGGCTGTCACAATGACAGACGAAAGAGCGTGGTGGGGCGAAATTGTTCGGCAATTTTGGCTGCGCAGCTGGCACGAGCCGTGCATTGCATCAGAGGGTCATGCGCCGAACGGGCATCTATCTCCTAGTCATTGTCTCGGTCGCGGTCGGGGCTGCGTTGGTCACAGACGCCATCGTAGTCACCGACCGCGAGCGGATGGACGAGTTCATCGAGTCGGTCACGGGCCGGGTTTCCGATTCGCGCATCGACAACGCGCTCCGCTACGCCAATCCATCGAAAGTCACGATGGAGCTCGTGCACGATGGACGACGCCAGCGGTACACCGACCGGAACGCAGGCCAGCTCAAGCCCGACGCACGCAAGGCTCTCGCCTCTCTCGAAGGCTCGCGACTGGATCTGGTCCAAGAGAACATCTCGGTCGACGGAGAACGCGCTCGCATCGCGCTCCGGCTTCGCACCGACACTGGCCTCGCCAATACGATTTTCGATCTCCGTCGCGACAACGACGTCTGGTTTCTGCGCCGCGTGATCGTCAACTAGCCTGCACCGAAGCGGACATCGGCAGCGCTCAGTCCCGCAACGCGCAAGACCTTGATGCGCGCATGCTCGCCTCGAACGATTGCGACATCGGATTTCGAGACCCCGAGCGTCTTTGCGAGTAGTTTCTTCAGCGCTTCGTTTGCCGCCCCGTCCACCGGTGGCGCCGCGAGCGCGACTTTGAGCGCGCCTTCTTGCACACCGATGATCCGACTGCGACTCGCCCGTGGCGTCACGCGGACCTCGAACGTGATGGCCCCGTCCTGCTCTCGAATGCGTAGCCCGCTCGTCACCTGAGTAAACCGCCTTGACCCCAGCGGCGAAGCCAGCGAGATTTCCGCCCAATGCATCCGGTACTTTTCAGCATTCCCACTCCCTGGGGCGCGATTCCCATCTACTCGTACGGCGTGATGTTGGGAAGCAGCCTGCTCTTTGCTTGGTACTTCATCATGTACATGGGCAAGAAGATCGAAGGGTTCAACCGTGAGCTCCTGGCCAGCTGCTTCACCTGGACCGCGGTGGGCGCGATCATCGGCGCGCGCCTCCTCTACATCTTCACGAATTTCGACGCATACGGAAACCTGGGATCCTGGTTCGACCTTCGCTCGGGAGGATTGGTCGCGTATGGCGGATTCCTGGGGGGATTTGGAACCGCCTGGGCCTTCTGGCGAATCAAGAAGATCCCGCTGCTGCCATTCGCCGACCTCACGGCGCCGACACTTGCTTCCGGGCTCATGCTCACGCGGATCGGCTGTTACCTCTACGGATGTGACTACGGGCGGCCCCTGGCCGAAACCGCGCCGGCCTGGCTGAAGTCCGCCGGCACTTTTCCCAAATGGGATACCGAGGCGTTCCCCACCTTCGCGTGTAACCAGTCGATCGATGGCGCCCCGGCGTACCAGCACCACCTGCGCGAATACCCCGATCTGATGACCGACCGTCTGAGCTCGCTGGCCGTGCATCCGACACAGATCTACGAATCGCTCTTTGGCTTGGCGTTGTTCGTGCTAGCGGTCTGGCTACTGACCCACCGGAAGTTCCGGGGCCAGGTCATGGTCACCGTCTCCGGGCTGTACGGCTTGTGGCGGTTTCTCATCGAGTATCTGCGCGATGATCCCGAACGGGGTTTTGCCTTTGGCTTCTCGACCTCACAGCTTATCTCGCTAGCGATCATACCGGTGTGCATCATCGCGTACGTGCACCTGCGGAAGCGGGCCGAAGAGAACGGTGACATTCAGTTGCCCCCATGGGCGCTCGAAGGCGCCAACGCTACAGCCGGCGCCGTGGCGAGCACGGATGAGCGCCCCGCGAAGTACAAGCCGAAGAAGGCCAAGAAGAGGAAGTAGCGGCGCGTTCTACGGCTTGGCGGGTTGCTTCGCCCGATTGAAGGCCTCTAGGACGCGCGGCGAGGTCCGCACGGTGTCGAGCTCCAGGTTCGACTGCAAGGCGAGGGCTGCGCGAAACGAAGCTTCAGCCAGATCGCTTCGCTCGAGCGCAACGTACGCCACCGCGAGCTCTTTCTGAATCGTGACCGCCTGCGTGGACGTGAGCCCTTGGGTGCCGAGGAGTCGGTTGCCGAGCGCGACCGCCTCGGCAAACTCCGCGTTCTGCCCTCGCTGGATCAGCTGGGGCAGCAAGCTCTCGACTTCGTCCTGAGCAGCTTTGGCCTCACCGCCCCCGGCCGCGCGCGCAAACGCCTCAGAGGCCTGCGCGCGACCCTCACCGGACAGACGCAGATCGAACAGGGGCACCAAAACCACCTGGCCCCGCTCGATTCGAGCGCCCGGATTGAAC
>JBAVOF010000492.1:0-1970 GCA_049691835.1 Polyangiales bacterium | reverse complement strand
GCCGAGGATACCTCTCCCGATGGCTACAAGGACCAGCCGAGCAAGAGCTGAAGGGTGATCGCACGATCCTTGTCGAATGCATCTTGAAGCTGACTGAGGACGGACCGAACGCGGAGGCCCAAGTCGCCACCAACCACGAGCGGCAGCCTCAGGCGTGCACCCTGCACCGTTGCAGTGCTTCGCCGGGATTCGCCAGCGCTGGGCGTCCCCTCGTCGTAGGCTCGGAGGCGGAGTGGCGCGGTTGCAATATGAAAAGCGCAACAAAAACGAGGAGTCACAGCGTTCGAATCAATCCCGCTTAAGCTAGCAAGCCTGCTCCACGGTTCACGCGCTTCGACGATACCAGTGGTGATCGGAGGGCCGAAAGCGATGATTCCCTAAGGGAGGCCCTGGTGACGGTGACGTAACGTCACCATGGTGGCGTCGTAGCAGGTTTTAGAAGAGGTAGAGAGCCATGAGAAAGTCAGCCGCGATCGCGATCCTTACCACGGCGCTCCTCGCGGGATTGCCGTCGCGCTCCGCCCTTGCGGCCGATGGGCAGGTCGAGAGTGTCGAGGTTTTCACCGCGCAGCTTCCGGAGGAGGGCTCCGAGATCGCATGGGGCCAGGCCGTCCTGATCGTGGACAAGCCGATGGACGAGGTTCTGCCGATTGTTCTCGACTATGACAACTACTCGGAATTCATGCCGAATTTTACGAAATCGAAGGTGCTCTCCCAACGCGGCAACCGCGCGATGGTCTACATGGAGGTCAGCGTCGCCAAAGGCGCCTTCACACTCTGGGGCCATCTCAACCTCGCGGAGCGACGGGACGATGGCGAAGCCCGCGTGGTGGAAGCGCACCTCATGGAAGGTAACATCGACGCGTTCAACGCCAGCTGGACATTGACTCCAGTGGATGGCGGAGCGCGCACGATGGTCGAATTCAAGCTCTACGTCGATCCCGACATGCCCCTACCTTCGTCGATCTTCAGTCGTGAGAACGAACGCGCCGCCGGGAAGACGGTTCGGGCGCTCCGCACTCGCCTCTTCGAGGGACCGCAGGGAGCGAGCTAGCACGAGCCTGCGCAAGGTACCGACCGACCTTGACGGAATTGGGCCCCATGCTAGGAACGCGCGCCGCTAGGGATGTCTCCTTGCCGCAGTTGCAATTCGGCCCCAAACGCCGTTTGGAGTTTCTGTCCACCGGCTGCTCTGCTGCTCTGCCGCTCTAGGCCCGACCGGGAATACCGCTGCGATGAACGTGCTTTTCACCGCCCTTTTGTCTGAGGGCTCCATCATCGACCTCGACGGCACGATCTGGATCCAGCTCGGGCTGTTCGGCATTGCGTTTCTCGTGTTTCGCCCGTTGATCTTCCGTCCGATGGTTGCGTTGTTCGAGGCGCGCGAGAATGCCATCGAAGGCTCCAAGCTCGAGGCTCTTCGTCTGCAGGACGAGGCTTCCGCCGAGAGCGAAGAGTTCGAGGTGGAAATGCGGCGCCTTCGTCTCCAGGCCGGTGAGGAGCGGGACCGATTGAGAGCCGATGGCAAACGTCTCGAACGCGCCGTGCTCGAACGCGTTCGAGTCGAGACCGACAAACAGCTTGCCGAGGCCGACGCGAAGCTCAAATCGGAAGCCGCAAAGCTCAGAACGGACATCGATCGGAGCATTCCCACACTGGCCAAACAGATCGCATCAAAGATGCTGAATCGGGACGTGCAGTGATGCGTGGGTCCTTCCTAATGGTTTTCGCCTTGGTCTTTGCCGCACCTGCTCTGGTGGCAGCCGAGCACGCCGATCACGAGACCTTGGCCCACGAAGTGGCCGAGGAACTGACCAAGGAAGAGCTAGGCCACGGCGCCAGCGTGGAGCATGGCGAGCTCAGCCTTTCGTCTCTGCTTGCGAGCCGGGAGTTCCAGGGCACTCTCGTCAACTTCATCGTCTTGGTCGGTTTGATCGTCTGGGTCGTTCGAAAGAAGGGCAATCCCGCAC
>JBAVOF010000491.1:0-2189 GCA_049691835.1 Polyangiales bacterium | reverse complement strand
CGAAGGGAGAGCGCCAGGGCGAACACATCGGCTTTGTTGCTGACCACCGGTTTTCGTTCGACCGATGCGAACTGCGCCGCCACCTCGGGAGCGAAGTACGTCGGCGTCCCCGCGACGACCATCTCGGCCTCGGTTGCCGCGACACCCAGGTCGAGCAGCACCGGCGTGACCTCGTCTTCTCCGAAGCCCGGAATGCGGGCGAGAAAGATGTTCTCCGGCTTCACGTCTTGGTGACGCACGCCCGCGGCGTGCATCGCTGCCAGCGCGCGCGCGAGCGGCTGGAAAATATCAAGAGCTTCCGCGCGGCTCAATGGCTCGCGCTGAAGACGCGATTCGAGGGTTTCCCCATCGTACCAGGGCATGACGAACCAGAGCCGCTCTTCGAACCAGCCGTGATCCTTGAACTGCACTATCGACGGGTGGAACACGGACGCGATGAGTCGCAACTCCCGTAGAGCCGACTGCTTCGCCGACTTCGAGTGGGCCGCCTGATGCAGCAATTTCAAGGCGACGACATGGCCGGGCACTTCGGTATCCTTGGCCCGATACACGTCGCCAAATGCGCCCAGGCCCACCCTGGCCTCGACCGAGTACCGACCACCGACGATGGTCCCAATCGGTAGCGGCTCGATGCCTTCGTGCTCGTCGTTGCGGGCGCGCGGAGCGGCCTCCAGTGCAAAGGCTTCGATGATCACGCGTCCGAACCGGTCGCAGTCTCGAATCCCGTGCTCATCGAGAATGACTTGCGCCTGCGCCATGGCGGCGTCAACGCGCTCCGACATTTCGAGTTGGCTCCGCCCGTACACGAACGCGAGCTCCTCGACGTTGAGCTCACGCGCGTGACGCAACTCCAGCAGCTCTGAGTCGTCGGCGCTTAGCTCGAAGCGAAGTGCATTGAGCGGGCTGGCCGACAGATGCACCGAGGGAAGGGCGCGCCACGGAAGACGTTCGAAATCCTCCTTCGTGGGAGGCGTATGCGGGCGGCTCTGATTGTGAAGATAGCCGCGGGCCACTCGGTAGAGCCGTGCTCGGATGCCGGGGGCTTGGGTGAGCTCGGTGCTGTCCGTCTTGGCGACGAACGCGCGGAGCTTGGCCATGTGGTGCTCGGCGCGTTCCGTCGATCCGGTGCGAATGGCCAGGTACTGACGGAGACCCTCTGCGTAGTAGCGAAAGGCGCGGCCATGAAGGACGTCGACCATCGTTTGGGGTTGGCCCTGTGAAATCGCGATGGAGGCGGCCGCTTGTGTGAGCGCGGCTCCGCCTCTACCGGGCGGCCTGACTTGGTTCAGGAGAAAGGGGACGGTACCCATGGTTGCCTCTAGTCGGTTGTCTCTGGACAAGCGGGGAACTGTAAGGATGGGTCAGCCATATGGCTGCTCTCAACAAAACGGCAAGGCTAAACCCAGCCGTAGAGAATGCTCAATGCATACAACACTGCCAGGAGTGTCAGTGCGGCTACGATGTTCAGCGCGAAGCCGATGCGCATCATCTGCGGCAACGCGACCAGACCGGTCCCATACGCGACGGCATTCGGTCCGGTCGCGATGGGCAACATGAACGCACAGCTCGCGGCGAGGCCGACCGCCAACGCCGGTGGAAGAGGGGAAACGCCGAGCTCGACCGCTGCCGCAATTGCAAGCGGCACGATCATGTTCGCCGACGCCGTGTTGGAGCACGCCTCGGTGAAGAAAACGGTGAAGACGGTCAACGCAGCAGTGAGGCCCCAGAGCGACTCGATTCCGGTCACGCCCAGGAACCAGCTACTGATCGCGCCAGCCAAGCCCGTGTCGAACATCTGTGCGCCGAGCGAAAGGCCTCCACCGAAGAGAAGGATCAGACCCCAATCGATACGCACCGCGTCGTGCCACGGCAGAACGGCCGACGTTCCGTCTTCGTCGAGAATCAGGAACAAAGGCGCTGCGGCGAGGATTGCCACAGCTCCGATCGGGAGCGCACTCACGACCGCGTCGGCGTGAGGCGCTCCAATTGCGCGCATGATCCCGGGAACCGTCCAACCGACGACCGCCAGTCCGAAGCAGAACGCCGTCACCCGCTCTCCGCGCGACCACGGTCCGACCACCAGGCTCACCTTCGTTGCGACCGACGGCGGCGGGGCGAGCCATTGAAGAACGAAGCCGACCATGACGACCAGGACCAACGCAGCCGGCACGCCGATCCCCATCCATTGC
>JBAVOF010000490.1:0-2633 GCA_049691835.1 Polyangiales bacterium | reverse complement strand
GGCTTCGAACGCCCGCTCGGGACGGCGGCCTCGCGCTTCATGCAATCCGCCGACCTCGCGCCAGGTTTCCGCTCGACAGAGCGCATCGGTGGCCTGCTTTGCCTTGGCCTCGAGAACTCGGACCAGCGCCTGCCAATCGCCGCTGTCTCGATAGATCCGCTCGAGGATTTCGACGGCGCGCATCCCGTGGTCCTCATCGTCGACCAACCCGAACACGGCCTGCTGCGCGGGCAGGTAATCGCACTGATCCGCCAGCAAGTCTTCGAAGATGTCGAGCGCTTTAGCCGGGTCGCCGAGCTTGGTCTGCGTCAGGGTCCCCAGTCGCTGTCGAAGCGGCAGAGCAGCCCGTTTATCGGCCGCGTTGTCGACCTGGAGCTCGATGTGCGCGGCCAGCTCCTCCCAGCGCTCAGCGCCCTCGAGAAGCTGGTTGAGCCGAATGACGGCCTCCGGATTGGCTGCGCTGATCTCCAGGATGCGCCGATACGTGATGATCCCATGTTCCGGCGTCTCCAGCTCGTCGACCTCGATCCGAGCGATCTCGAGCAAGATGGCGACCCGTTCGTCGTCGGAATCGGCAAAGCTCGCTCGCTCGCGATTCAGCTCGAGAAGCGGTTCCCACTTGCGACTCCGGGAGTACACCGAAGCCAGCGCACGACCGGCCTCCTTGTTGCTCGGATCGTACGTGAGGGCGCGCTGGTAGAAGTACCCGGCCCGGTCGAGGTCCTGCAATCGCTCGTCGTAGAGCTTCGCGGTGCTCAGCGCGAGATCCGCCGTGTCGCCGTCATCGACCTCCACCTCGCGAAGCGTCTTGTCGAAAATCGCGGCCAACCTGTCCCAGCGCCCCAGGGAGCGCGCGAGTCGCGTCAACGTCTCCCGGCTGTGCGGGTCGTGCGGATCTTCGGCGAAAAGCCGGCCGTAGGTTTCGAGCGCGCCATCGAGGTCTTCGAGGTGTGACTCCTGAACGTCGCCGAGGTGACGCAAGAGCTCGAGCCGCTGCGTCGGGTTGTCTTCCCCGTCAAGACGCGCTTCGAGGATCTGGGTGACCTTGGCCCACTCCATCCGGCGCAGGTACAGGGGCTCGAGCAACTCCGCCGCCGCGCTCCTATACTCGGATTGCTCGACCAGGCTTTCCAAGATCCGCACTGTGGGCTCGTGCTCGGGGTTCTGGCTCAGGGCCTCCCGGAACTGATCGAGCGCACGCAGGGGCGCGTCGAGCCGCCGTAGGCAAAGCTCGCCGAGCTCGTAGCGTACAGCCGCTGGGTCACCGATTCGCTGATCGATCTGGCGCTCGTACAGGTGCGCCAGCTCCTCCCATCGACGGGTTCGACGATACAGGCGTTCGAGGCCTTCGTAGGCCAAGGGATGATCGCTTTCGCCGAGGGCCCGGTCGAGTGCCTCTATCGCGGACTCCGGGTCGTCCAGCTCGCTTTGGTACAGGTGAGCCTGACGCACCAGCAACGCCGCGCGCTCCTCGCGATCATCGCAGAGCTCCCCTTTTCTCCTCAGCAAATCGACCAGCTCGCGCGTGGCGCCAGCCTTCTCCGCGAGCAGCAGCAAGGCGTCGAGCGCGGCACGATGATCCGGCTGTTCGTCGAGCACGCTCTGGTACTGCGCTCTGGCGAGACCGGCATCGCCGAGTCGCTCGGCGGCGAGACCCGCGGCCCGCATCCGCACCCCGGTGCGCAGGTCTGCGTCCAAAAGCTCGGGTGCGACGTCGCTGAGCGTAGCGACCTCCTCGGAGAAGCGTCCGGTGGCCTCTGCGTAGCGCGCATAGTCCTGCAGGACCCTGGGAAGCTCGTCCAAATCGACGCCCGCCCGGAGCGCCCGTCCTACAAACTCAAAGGCCGCGTCGATGTCTTCAGTCCCAAGCTCGCTGACCTTGGCCGCGACCAAGAGAGCGCGCGTCCGCTCGATCGGGTCGTCACCGGAGGCAATGATCTCCAGCATGCGTATCTGATCCGCGTAGCGAGCCTCGGTCTGGTACTCGCTCAGAAGCCTGTTGGCCGCGGATGCACGAAGGTTTGCGTCCTTTGCGGCGGCCAGCTTTTCGAGCGCCGCCACGGTGGGCTCGTGCCCTGGGACCAGCTCGAGGAGCTCCCGGTAGACCTCGAAGGCTCGCTCCGGCTGATCGGTGTGCTTGCGCATCAGCTCGGCCGCCTCGAACCGGTACGCGACGCGCGATTCAGTCTCGGTCGCTTCGTCCGCGCGTATCTCGGTGATCTCGAGCAGCTCGTGCCAGCGCTCCGTCTGACGGTACAATCGCGTCAACGCGCCCAAGCTGCCCTCATCGGCGCCAAACCGCGAAACAATGTCGCGATACGCCGAAATGGACCTCTCGGTGCTTTGCAGCTCGTTCTCTTGGATCTCGGCTACACGCCGGCAGAGCGTGCGCTGCTCCTCTTCGTCGTCCGCCAGCTCCGCGCGTCGTTCGAGCACGTCGACCAAAGGCTCCAAGCTTCCCTTTTGTTCGTAGAGGCGTTCGAGGGACGAAAGGGCTTCCGCATGCGTCGGATCGAGCTCCAGCCGTTCTCGGTGAATGTCGATGGCAGCGCCCGGATCATCGAGCGCGGTTTCGTGCAGCTCCGCAAGCCTCGCAAACAACCCATCTCGCCGGGCTTCGTCGTCTTCGAACT
>JBAVOF010000489.1:0-2024 GCA_049691835.1 Polyangiales bacterium | reverse complement strand
CCACGCTGAGCACTCGAACTTCTTCGTCCTCGTCACTCAGGCCCTCCACGATTGCATCGAAGTGATTGGCACCCAAGTGAGACAAAGTCCAAATCGCCGAGAACCGCATCTCGGGTCGAGAGTCGTCGAGCAGTGCGGCGATCGTGTCCACCGCGTCCTCTGGCGCGACTCGTCCCGCCGCGAGCACCGCGGCTTGCCGCGCACCGAGGTGGCCGTCCTTGAACCCGTCGAGCAGAATTCCGAGCCCCTCGGTCGCCGCGAGCACGCCCAGCGATTCGTATGCGGCTTCGCGCACGGCGCCAACCTCGTCTCTCGCTAGGGCCAGGAGGCCCCGTACCGCCTCGTCCCTCCGTTCGGGAGGGGGCTGGCCAAGTCTAGCCGCGGCAGCGCCTCGGAAGCGCGCTTGTCGAGCCCGCACATCGCGCAGCGCTGCTTCGAATGTCGGTGCGAGGGAAGGGATCACTTCACGCGCGATCCGGGAACCACGTCTTTGTCGAGGACGAGGATGCTCAGCCCACCATCGTCGCTAGCGGCGAGCACCATCCCTTGAGACTCGAACCCCATGAGCTTGCGAGGCTTGAGATTCGCGACGATGACGATACGGCGGCCAACCAAGTCCTTCGGAGCATAGTGTTCCGAGATGCCGGCGAGAATCTGGCGGGGCCTCTCTTCACCAGCATCCACGATCAGTTTCAGTAGTTTGTTGCTCTTCTCGACCTTCGTCGCCTCTTTGATCAGGCCCACCCGCAGGTCGACCCTTGCGAACTCATCGAACTCGATCAACGGGTCTTCGGTTCGTTCGGTCTGTGACATGGCGATTGCCTTTCGCTTCTCGGCGCGAGGAGCCTCGACGCCGAGCCGCTCCAAGATGGAGCGTTCCTGTGTTTCGTCGAAACGCGGGAACAGAGGAATCGCGGCCCGAGTTTGCGTGCCGGGCCGGAGCCCGCCCCAGGCGCTCGGCCAGAGGTCGACCTGTTCGGTCGGCAACAGCGGGGGCATCCCGATCTGCTCGCGCAGCTCGTTGCACTTTCGAGGCATCACGGGGAACAACATGATCGACAGCCACCGGAGCGTCTCGAGCACCGTGTAGCAAACCTGCCTCAGCCGCGTCTTGTCCTCGAGTTTGGCGAGAGTCCAGGGTTGGGTCGTATCGACGTACTTGTTCGCGGCTGAAACCAGCTCCCAGATGGTGTCGAGGGCCCGGTGGAAGGCCAGCGCCTCGAAATGCTTAGCCGCCTGCAGCGCTGCGGCTCGGGCCCGGTCGACGAGTTGTATGTCGGTCTCGTGGAGCGCATCGAGGTCGATGCCCGGCACGCGGCCGTCGAGGCTCTTCCTCACGATGGTCGCAACGATTCGATTCATGAGATTGCCGAGTCCATTTGCGAGCTCACCGTTGTATCGACTGAGCAGGTTGTGATGACTGAAATCGCCGTCTTGACCGAAGCCGACTTCACGCATGAAGTAGTAGCGCAACACATCCGCGCCGAACGCTTCCACCAGCGGGCCCGGCGGAAGGAAGTTGCCCAGGGACTTCGACATCTTTTCGCCGTTTACGGTAAGCCACCCATGAGCCCAGATCTGCGTCGGCAATCGGATCCCGCCGCTCATCAGGAATGCAGGCCAGTAGATGGCGTGGAACCGAAGGATGTCCTTGCCGACGATGTGTGTGATTTTCTCGGATGCTTTCCAGAACTCGTCGTAAAGCGGTGCTTCACCTTCTAAGGCGGGGCCGCCGAGGGCGCTCACGTAGTTCATCAATGCATCGAGCCACACGTAGATGACGTGTTCGGGGTCCTCCGGTACGGGAACACCCCAGCGAAAGCTCGTTCGAGAGATCGACAAATCGCGTAGCCCCTCTCGCACGAAGGACTTCACCTCGTTGAACCGCGCCTCGGGCTGAACGAAATCCGGATTCGCCGCGTAGAAGTCGAGAAGTGGCTGCGCGTACTGGCTCAGACGGAAGAAGTAGCTGCGCTCCTTGATGCGTTCGACCGCTTTCTGGTGGATCGGGCAGAGGTTGCCTT
>JBAVOF010000488.1:0-2323 GCA_049691835.1 Polyangiales bacterium | reverse complement strand
GCCTGAACCCGTTCGCGGTGTTGCACCGACGTAGTGCGGATGAAGCCGTCGTGTGCGCAACCGAGCTCTTCCCAGGCGGAGCGAAAGGGTGCCGCCATCTGATCTACGAAGGCCTGCGGCCCCAGGCCCTCCTCCTTGGCACGGCGCTCGATCTTCAAGCCGTGTTCGTCGAGACCCGTCAGGAAGTAGGTGGGCTTGCCCCTCAGGCGCTCGTAGCGCGAGACCACGTCCGCAGCCACGGTGGAGTACGCGTGGCCGATGTGAGGCCGATCGTTGACGTAGTAGATCGGCGTCGTGACGTAGTAGGGGCGAGCCATTTTGCGCCCGAGACTAGCGAAAAACGGGCGAGACGCCACCTAGCGCAGGTTTCGGAGAGCAAACAGCAGTGAGTCGAGCGCAACCTCGCGATTGGCGTTCTGTCGCATCGACTGCACGCAATGGTGAATGAGGGAGACTCGCGCGGCCGCGGACCTCGGAGAGACGGTCGTCGCTCTTTCTTGGATCTCGTGGACTGCCGTCGAGAATCCGAGCGTGTCCGCCGTGAGGCCGAGCGAGGTCACGGCGATGTCTCGGTAAAACGTCTGGAGCGTGAGCAGGGCGAGCTCGAGGTCGTCTCGATGCGCCAAGTGCTCCGCGAGCTCGACCAAAGTCCCCGGGCCGGCGCCCCTCACCGCTTCATCGACCGAGATCATCAGCTCGGTGAGGGTGCCCACCGCGCCGTCGCGCGCGAGGGCGAGCGCGACGTCCGCACGGCCCGCGCTCAACGCGATCGCGGGGGCGATCGCATCCTTCGGCACCTCTTCGGATTCGAGAATGTCCCGTATGACCGAATGGGGTAATCGCGCGAAGCGAATCCGTTGACACCGGGATCTGATAGTCGGAAGCAGAGACTCGGGACGCTCGGAGGTGAGAATGAAGTGGACGTTGGGACGAGGTTCTTCGAGAGTCTTGAGCAAGGCGTTGGCCGCCTCCGGTTGGAAGACGGGAAACGATACGTCCGCCTCGGGAAAGATGAAGAACGTGGTGCTGGCCTCAAATGGCGCGAACTGCGCGAGGGGCAGGATCTCGCCCCGAAGCACCTCGACTTGGATGTTTCGCTTGCCGTCGTCTCGCGGCCGGAACACCCGCACGTCGGGGTGTGATCCTGAGCGGATTCGGTCGACGATGCGCGGATCACCCTCTGCGACGAGATCCGACGCAAACGAGACCGCCGTGAGCTCCTTGCCGACTCCGCTGGGTCCGTGGAACAAGTAGGCGGAGGCGATTCGTCCGTTTTTGCAGGCCGTCTGCAGCGTTCGAACGGCCGCACCCTGAGCCCGAACCGACGCGAGCAGGCTCACTTGGCCGGGCCTCCGCTGAAAATCGAGATGGCCAGCGTTTGGATGGCGTCGACCACTTCGTCCGGGGAGAACGCATCCGGATCGACAAACGCCTGCATGACGAGGCCATCCAGCAGTCCGATGACGATTCGGGGGAGGAAGTCGAGTGAGATTCGTGGTTGTAAGCCCAAAGACATCAAGTTCTCTTCGAGGTAGTCGCGGATCTGCTGCGCTCCGAGCTCGTAGAACTCTGCCAACTTCGGACGAAGTGACTCGTCGTACAGGCTCAATGCGAGGAGATCTGCGACTACCAGGGCTTCGTCGGTGCGCTCCGCACGCGTGGCCCAGAGCTCCTCGAGCGCCTTTCGAAGTGCTTCGAAAGGATTGTCCGGTGTGGACCAAGCCTGCACGGTCCGAGCCTGGACGACGTTACACGCGGTCTCGAGCACCGCATGAATCAGGGCTTCCTTCGTCGGGTAGTGATAGTGTAGGGCTCCCTTGCTCATGCCCGCTTCTTTGGCGATCTCGAGCAGGCTCGTCTTGGCGTAGCCCTGGCGCGCAAGGACGCGAATCGCCGCATCGATGATCTGCTGGGAGCTGACCGCGCTCTTTGCGTATGCCATTGATCGGGCACCATGACGCCTGCTCCTGGGGCCCGTCAACCGCTTGTGCTAGAGCCGTCCGGTGAGTGAAAAGGGTCAGTCACTGGCTCGCCTCGTCGAGCTGATGCGCACCTTGCTCGGTCCCAACGGTTGTCCCTGGGATCGCGAGCAGACGCTGAAGAGCCTGCGCCCGTATGTGATCGAGGAAGCTCACGAAGTCGTCGATGCGATCGACGAGGGCACGCCGGAGTCTCTTCGAGAAGAGCTCGGCGATCTCCTGCTTCAGGTTGTTTTCCAGGCGGCCTTGACGGAGCAGAACGGGTGGTTCGACATCGACGGCGTTGTCGACGCGATATGTGAAAAGCTCGTTCGCCGGCATCCGTGGGTGTTTGGGGACGAAGA
>JBAVOF010000487.1:0-2764 GCA_049691835.1 Polyangiales bacterium | reverse complement strand
AGGCTTGCCCTTGCTCGAAGCGGTGGTGACGGTGCACAGCTTGGGCTTTTTCTTCGGTTACCTCCTCGCCGGCCTGACCGGAGGCTTCGGACGTGTGGCGCGCACCATCTCCATCGAGGTCGGCATGCAGAACTCGGGCTTGGGCGCGGTGCTTGCCCAGGCCCACTTCGCCAATCCGCTGACCGCGATTCCGAGCGCGATTTCCGCGATCACCCATTGCATCATCGGGAGCGCGCTCGCCGCCTGGTGGTCCCGTCGTCCGCCGCCAAGTGAGCCAGATCACAATGTTCTGAGATCTTCTGTAACTGTTTTGTTATAGTAATGCTAGATTTTGGTTCTCTGTTTCGCAGGCTTGGTGCCGATGAAAATCCAGCTTACCCTGATGCTTGTTGTCGCCGTTCTGACCGCATCTGCGTGCAGTGTCTACGACCCGAGCCAGATGCAAAGCGGCCTCGCGGGTGTCCCGGACCGGCCACCGCTCAGCACGAGCTCCAAGGCCGATGACGTCGAGGCGATCTTCGCCTTCCGAAACGTCTCGCTGGACCAATCCGGTGACCGCTGGCGTCGTTTCGGCCTCGACCTCGACGGGATGAACACCACGTCGGTCAGCGATGGCGCCGAGTGCGTCGCCGCCGATGGGAAGCCGCCGCTGGACGGGGACAAGGGCATCGACAACGCGTTCGGTCAGTTCGTCCTGCCGACCGTGGTTGGCCTGCTCTCGTGCCTCGAAGACAACATCGCTCTGAATCAGGGATGCGGAAAGGGCACGGTCTTGCTCCGGCTCCGCGGCTGGAACGGAACACCCAACGATGCACGGGTCGATGTTTCCGTTCTCTCGGCGGTGGATGGAACATCGCTCGACGACATTTCCGACCTGCAATGGGGCGGACCCGGAGGCGCGGATTTGATGATGCCCGGTGCATCGGAAGCAGCACCCGAGCCCGCCTGGGACGGCGAGGACTACTTCTTCGTCGATCCCAAGAGCCTGGTGGCCGGCGACCTCGACAGGCCCGAGGTGTGGCAGACCGACGCGTACATCAGCAACGGACGCGTCGTGCTTCCGGTCGACACGGCTGCCACGTTCGTATTTCTCACTGGTCCTGGAAGCTTCTCGATCTCGCTGAACGGCTATCTGATCGCGGACATCAGCGAAGACGGCCAGGTCCTCGAGAAAGGCTTGCTAGCGGGACGTTTCCCTGCGGGCGAGCTCGTCGCGACGCTGCGGCCCTTGGGACTTTGCAACGATTCCTTTCGCGAGAGCGTCGTCGGTCTGCTCACCGACCATCTCGACGTTCGCGTCGATCCTGATGTCGGGCAGCCCGAAGACGAATGCACAGCGACCGGGGTCGCGTTCAGCTTCCAGGGGATTCGGGCGCATATCGCCGACCGAATCGCACCGGTCGAGCTCCCGATCCCCGATCCCTGCGCAGGAATCAGCCAAGAGCCCGGGCCGGAGCCCGCGTTCGATCGATGTTGCCGCTCTGTTGAGCTCCACAGCCCTGAGCTACTGCCCACCGATTGCACCGCCGAGGACTTGCAGCGCTTCACCGACCTGCCGAACCCGGTGCCTGTGCCGCTCGAAGAAGGCTTCTAGCGGACGTCGAACGATTCGCCGCACCCGCAGTCGCCGGTGGCATTCGGGTTCTTCCACTTGAAGCCATAGCTCATCAGGCTCTGTTCCCAATCCAGTGTTGCGCCCTCCAAAAACTCGATGCTCCGATTGTCGACGACGACCTTGAGCCCGTCGAATTCGAATACGAGATCCTTGTTGGGACGGATCTTCTCGGCGAATTCATACACGTAGTAGTAGCCCGAGCAGCCCCCGCCCTTGATGCCCAGGCGCAGACCCTCGACCGGAGCGTCGGCGCCCGCGAGCTTCTGCTTCGCCATCTGGACGGCTTTGGGGGTCAGGGTGATCCCTTTGGTTTCGCTCATCTAAGCAATCTAAGGCGGGCATCTCGGTTACGCCAGGTTCCGGATTCCCTCACCAGTCCAAAGGCTTGCCGCTGGCCCTCCGAGCCCAGAGCGGCGATTGCCGTCGCAGCCGTCCCACGATCTCCACGACCGCGTCGGCAACGACCTGGACCTCGTCGGCGCTCGTGTGGCGGCCCAACCCGAAGCGAATGGAGGCGCCGCTAAGCTCTCTTGGAACGCCGATTGCCTCCAAGACATGGCTCGGGCCCGCCTTGGCGCTGCTGCAGGCCGAGCCGCTCGAAACCGACACGACCTCGCACAGCTCGATGAGTAAGCGCGCTCCGTCCACGTAGCCGAATGACAAGTTGAGGTTGCCGGGGTGCCGAGGGCTGGGCGCTCCATTGAGATGGACCTCTTGGAGAGAGTCCTCGATGCGATTCTTCAACGCGTCACGGAGCGCTGCCACTCGCACCGCTTCCGCCTGACCTTCGTTCATCATGATCTCGGCCGCGGCGCCGAAGCCGACGATACCGGGTACGTTCAGCGTCCCCGGGCGCAGCCCTCGCTCGTGGCCCCCTCCATGCATCTGCGGGGCGGGGAGCCCGCGTTTCTGCAAGGAGCGTCGGACATAGAGCGCGCCGACGCCTTTCGGAGCGTAGATCTTGTGCGCCGAGACGCTCGCCAGGTCGATCTGCATCTGCTCTACCGAGAACGGCAGGTAGCCGAGACCCTGCGCCGCGTCGCAATGAAACACGATGTCTCGTTCTGCCGTCAGGGCACCGATCGCAGCCAAGTCCTGGACGACGCCGATTTCGTTGTTGGCCAACATCACGCTCAGCAGCACCGTGTC
>JBAVOF010000486.1:0-3323 GCA_049691835.1 Polyangiales bacterium | reverse complement strand
GGGACAGGTCGACCGCGATCCGGCACTCGTCTGGGCCGTTGACGAAGCCTCACCGGCGATCGAGCTCGCGCCTTTGCCGAGCTACGTCACCCGCGATGACGTCATTCGGGTTCGAGGCAAGGCAAGCGATCAGCAGCGGGTGCGCGACCTCTACATCTCCACGAGCCGGCACAAGGTGTACTACGAGTCGAACCAGGGCAGCAGCGATCCGCGAGCGCTCGCTTTCGACGCCGAGGTTCCCGTGCAGCCAGGCATGAACACCATCATGGTGGTCGCCCGCGAGGACAACAATTCCGAGACTCGCCACTACTTCATGGTGCGCCGCGATGCGAAGGATGGCTCGCTCATGGAGACCGAGAAGTTCGAGGGCGCCCTTCTGGGCAATGGCAACGCCCACGATTAGGCTTCCCTTCGCCGTCAGCCCGCCGAGAAGAACGCGGCGAATCGCTCGACCCCCTCCGGGAGCCGGCCTCCGGACCGGATGTGCCGCCACAGTAGGGGCGCAAGTGTATCGACGGCTCGTGCGAGATCGGCTTTCGAGGGGGATCCTGTACAGCTGAGATCATTTCGAGATTCGATTTCGATTTCTCGGATTTCGCTTTCCTTCCATGTGATCCGCAACGACTCCGACTCGAACCCCGGGATCGACTGGATCAGGAGGGCCTCGCCCTGGGCCTCCGTGCCTTCGACTAGAGCGCCCATGCCAATTCGACCATGGCGGCTGAGGAGCCCGGCCAGGCGGTGCCGGAGACTCGGGTTTTCTTCGACCGCAACCAGGGCAGCGAGGGCCGGGGTTGGGTCCCGGGCATCCTGAAGAATCGCATGTGCCAGCGCCCGGCGCTCTGGCTCCCCGAGACCCGTGTACGCAAAGGCCAGGCCGTCCAGGGCACCCTCGTCGTTCAGAAGCTCATCGATGAGGCTTGCGAACGACCCCGATCGTCGTCGGTTCGCGCTCGCGATGCCTGGGCGCACGGATTTCATAGGGCCCCTATACCGCAGCGACTCCGGATCGACTAGCGATCGAGATGTAGGTAGACGTATTCCATTTGACTTCACTAACCCACTTGGCTAAAGAACCTCCGTTCAGGAGCCGACATG
This sequence comes from Polyangiales bacterium, assembly GCA_049691835.1. GTDB lineage: Bacteria > Myxococcota_A > Polyangia > Polyangiales > Houyiibacteriaceae > SG8-38. Next base: position 2,225 of record JBAVOF010000486.1, on the reverse strand, counting down.
CACGGAATGGAGTTCGTCGCCCAGCATGAGAAAATGGTTCGCGGCCTGGCCAATCGGCTCCGCCGAGAGCTGTCCCTTCGAGGGGATCTGGATGATTTGATCGCCTTTGGCTTCGGTGGTTTGCTGGAAGCACAGCATCGCTTCGACCCCCGGAGAGGCGTGCAGTTCCAGACCTTTGCATACCACCGAATCCGTGGCGCCATGTTGGACGGGGTCCGAAAGATGTCCCAGTTGCCTCGGCGCGCTCACGAGCGCCTTCAGGTGACCGATGACCGCAGTCCCACCGCGGCACCCAGCGGCCTCGACAAGGCGTTCCGGCGAATGGGGACCGCTCTGGTGAGCGCCACCGTGATGCAAGGCCGCTTCGGCGACGAGAGCCCGGAGGCGGTTCTCCTCAAGAACGAGAGCATTGCGCGACTCCTCCAGGCCCTGTCCGATCTCCCGCCGCGGCAGCGGGTCCTGGTGCGTGGATTCTACTTCGAGGGTCGCTCGATCGATGCCATGGCGCGGGAGATGGGGATTTCGAAGTCGTGGGCGAGCCGACTCCACACGAACGCCCTGCAAGCCCTACGCGAATCGCTCGATGGGTGCTGAGAACAAATCGGCCGCCCAGCCGAAATACCGGTCTTCTCAGTAGGTTACGTGCGCACGTCGATACGCGGCCGACGCTCGAAATGCGAACCCCGTTGCGCACCTGAAGGGACCTGTGAGCTTTTTGGACTCAGCTGTGGCAAAAGCGGCCCGCCCTTGTAAATTCCAATGTAAAGTGATCGCGAGAACTGGCGGTTTTGTCGTTTTCTACGAGTGGCACGCAAAGTGCAGCATGCTCCAGCACGATGGGGGCGACTAGAAGAGAAATCCCGAAGGCTCAGCCGGTCGACGGCCGCGGCGTTCGGATCATTGCGAAGTCGGTCTATCGAGAGCTGCGGAACAGCGGGCACAGTCGCTCGGATATCGTCGCGTTCACGAACGCCGTCCTCGAGCTCGTCACCGCGGAGCTTCGCGACGCTCAAGAAGCTGCTGAGTAACCGCTCGCGAGGCTGACTTCGGTCAAAAGCGCAAACTATTCGCGCCTTTGGCTCCTTGACCGGAGCTCCGCTCGCGCTACGTTCCCCGCTCGCCGGCGATCCATTCGGACGGCGTCGCCGCACGGAGGGAGTCGAACCAATGGCCACGAAAGTCGGAATCAATGGGTTTGGACGGATTGGGCGTTGCGTCGCTCGAATCGTAGCCGAACAGCGAGCGAACGTGGAGATAGTCGGTATCAACGATCTGACGAGCGCCGCGATGCTCGCTCATCTGCTCGAGTGGGACTCGGTGCACGGGCACTTCTCTCATCCAGTCAAAGCCGAAGAAGGCGCGATTCGGATCGGGGATCGGCGAATCCCGGTTTCGGCGGAACGCGACCCGTCCAAGCTCAAGTGGAAAGAGCTCGGTGCCGAGGTCGTGCTCGAGTGCACGGGCCTGTTCCGCACGAAGGAAAAGGCATCCGCGCATCTCGATGCGGGCGCGGAGCGCGTGATTATCAGCGCACCTGGCAAGGGCGTGGTCGACGGCACGTTCGTCGTCGGCATCAACAGCGACCAGTTCGACCCGAAGAAGCATCGAGTGATCAGCTGCGCCTCCTGCACCACCAACTGCTTGGCCCCGCTGGTCAAGGTCTTGCACGATAGCTTCGGGATCGTGAAGGGGCACATGGTCACCGTTCACTCCTACACGAACGACCAGGGCCTGCTCGACCAACCGCACTCCGACATGCGTCGTGCACGGGCCGCGGCAATTTCCATGATTCCGACGTCGACCGGCGCCGCCACGGCGATCGGTCTCGTGATGCCCGAGCTCAAGGGAAAGCTCGATGGCACGGCGATTCGCGTGCCGACGCCAAACGTATCGCTCACCTGTCTCACTGCACAGGTCGGACGCAAGACCGATCGCGATGAGGTGAATCGCGCCCTCAAGCAGGCGGCAGAAGGGCCGCTCAAGGGCATTCTCTACTTCGAGGAGCGGCCACTGGTTTCACAAGACTTCATGGGCAACCCTCATTCGTCGATTTGCGACGCGGCGCAGACCCAGGTGGTTGGCGGCGACCTCGTAGAGGTTCAGAGCTGGTACGACAACGAATGGGGCTTCTCGAACCGCATGGTCGAACTCGTGCGGATCGTCTCGAGCGCGAGCTGAATCCGTGTCGGAGCCGATTCGATCGATCGATGACCTCGCCCTCGAAA
>JBAVOF010000485.1:0-3061 GCA_049691835.1 Polyangiales bacterium | reverse complement strand
TCTTCGTCCCGGAGTTTGCGGTCGAAGGAGGCATCCAGCACGACTTCTGGCGAGCAGGCGAAGGAGCCACGACCCCACCCGAGCTCGCGGCACCACCCTTCAACATTCCTCAACCCGACAAGTTCGGCTGGGACGTCGGTCTCTATCTCGCGATCCCTCTTTCGCGCGGTGGGGCGGGTATCGCCAACCTTCGCGAAAGCGCTCGCCTGGTAGAGCGGCTCTCGGCCGAGCTCGCTCGCATCGAGCAGAACGTCGACACCGGAGTCCGTACCGAGCTCTACAACGCCTCCGCAGCCATGGCGTCCGTCTCCCTGACCCGGAAAGCAGCCGAAGCCGCGGCCGACAACCTCGTGCTAGTCACAGACCTCTACCGTCGCGGCAAGGTCGACATCATCCGGCTCGTCGACGCGCAAACCCAGAGCCTGGTGGCGGACCTCGCCGCGGTCAACGCGGTGTACGACTACCTGATCGCACTACTCTTCGTGAACCGCCAGATCAGTCACTTCCGAAACCTCGACACCGACGAGGCACAGCAAGACTTCTCCCGCCGTCTCAACGAGTTCGTCATGGCCGCGGAAGCCGCAAACGCCACACCGCCCCTGGCGCCGTAGCCTTGACCATCGATGGGCGCGCCCGGGAGGACTCGAACCTCCGACCATCGGCTTAGAAGGCCACCGCTCTATCCAGCTGAGCTACGGGCGCAGTTACGCGCTCCTTAGCATGTTAATCGCGCTCGGCGGAAATTGGCCCTTGGCCGCTGCGATGCCGTGCATAGCAGTCTCGCACCCAGGACAGCAACCGATAGCCTCGGAACGATTCGATGAGGTCTTCTGACGCCGTACCCAACGAAATTTGCGGATAGAACGGATGCTCCGCCGGGCGCGCCAAGGGCGAAAGAATGGAGGCCATCGTCAGGTCGGCCAGAGTGAACGTGTCGCCCACTAGGTATTGTCGGCCCCCGTTCGACGATCGGTCTCGTTGGGCGAGGAAATCTCTCACGAGGCCCTCGCTCTTGTCCGCGGCCTGCGAGTTCACCTGCAGCGCTTTGAACACCATCCTCCGCGACAAAGGAAAGACGAGCTTGTGGATCCGCGCCTCGGCCGCCCCCACGTTGAGCGCCCAGGCTCGTTCCAAGAGCTTCAGGTCCTGACCCAACGAGAAATACGCCAAGCGCCTCACGTGAGGTCCAATCGATCTTGCCTCATCCGCGGCGTGCAGCACAGCGTCCCGCTGCTGCGCCGGAATCAACACAGGCTCCGGGAACCGTTGCTCGAGGTACTCGCAAATCGCGGCGCTCTCCTGAATGAGCTTCCCGTCCACGCGCAGAACCGGAGTGTAGGTTCGCTTCAATCGCCACGTTCGAACCATGTGCAACATGGGCGCCCAAGATTGCTCGATGTACGGAACTCGCTTGTAATCGAGCGCCCAGCGCGCGTTTTCACAAAAGTGAGAAAGCGCAAACGTGTTCAGGATGATCGGTGCTTCTGTCATATTTCTTCATCGGTACTCATAGCGCATTCGGCCCTTGCGGCTATCGGGTGCGGAGCACTCGGGGATCGCGTGCGATCCGACTGGCGGCCCAGCTGCCAAACGGCCATCATCGTCCCATGGAGCCGATTTTCCTGCACCTCGCGGTCGCCCTGGGACTCGGACTGCTAGTCGGGGTGCAGCGGGAACGCGCCGAGGACCCCCTAGCCGGCATCCGCACCTTCCCGCTGATTACGATCCTCGGTGGGCTCCTCGCGGAGCTCTCCGTTCGGCTGGACGCAACCTGGATCTTCGCCGTCGGGCTCGCAAGCCTGGCGGCAGTGCTCGCGACCGGCTACGCGATCACGGGCCGCACGGGCCGCTACAAGCTCGGCCTGACGACCGAGATCGCCGCTCTCTACATGTACATCATCGGCGCGCTCGTCGCGATTGGCGCCGTCACCGTAGGCGTGGTCCTGGGCGGGCTCTGCGCCTTGCTCCTGCACCTGAAGGAGCCGATGGAGGGCTTTGCCAATCGCCTCACCCAGGCCGACGTCAAGTCGGTCATGCAGTTCGCGGCCATCGCGCTGGTGGTCCTGCCGGTGCTTCCGAACCGAACCTACGGCCCTTACGACGTGCTCAATCCCTTCGAGATCTGGCTGATGGTCGTCTTGATCGTCGGCATCAGCTTGGTGGGTTACCTGCTCTACAAGCTGCTCGGCGCCCGCGCTGGGACCCTGCTCGGGGGCGTGTTGGGCGGGCTGATCTCCAGCACGGCCGCGACCGCGAGCTATGCGCGTCGCGTCAAACACCAGCCGGCTCTCGCGCCTCAAGTCGCCCTGCTGGTGATGGTGGCGTCCACGGTGGCGTACGTGCGCATCTTGCTGGAGGTCGCGGTCGCCGCGCCCTCCATCGTCCGGGCCGTCGCCCCGCCCTTGCTCATCATCTCCGTCGCCAACGCGGCCATCTGTGGGGTCGCGTTGCTCTTCGTCCGTGAGGATGCCGGCGATCTGGCGAAGCAGGACAATCCGTCGGAGCTCCGCGCAGCTCTCGTCTTTGGCGCGCTCTATGGTCTGATCATTTTCGTGATCGCCGCGGCGCGGGAAAACTACGGAGATCTGGGCCTCTACGTGATCGCAAGCCTTTCGGGCCTCACCGACGTCGACGCGATCACGCTGTCCACCGCCAACTTGGTGGAGGCAGGACGGGTTGATGCGGGCTCCGGCTGGCGCGCCATCGTCTTGGCCAGTCTTTCCAACCTGGCGTTCAAGGGCGTGCTCGGCAGCGCGCTCGGGGGCCGCGAGCTGATGCATCGTCTCGCACCCCTCCTCGCCTCTTCCATCGCCGCGGGCATCGCGGTCCTTCTATTCTGGCCGTGACTCCGAGCATGCACGGCGCCGCGTTCGTCACGGACCTAGCCATCGTTCTCGGGGTTGCCGCGATCACGGGCGTGCTCGCTCGTCTGATGCGCCAGCCGACGATCCTGGGGTACCTCCTCGCCGGTCTAGTCGTCGGGCCGTACATCCCTGTGCCGGTGTTCGCCGATCCCGAGCGTGTAGGCGCGCTGGCCGAGTTCGGGGTGATCCTGGTGATG
>JBAVOF010000484.1:0-1858 GCA_049691835.1 Polyangiales bacterium | reverse complement strand
CTCGACGCACTGTCCGACACGGACTGGCGCGTTCGAAGAGACGCGATCTCGCTTGCAGCGCAGTCGCGGGAGATGGAAGCGCTGACAGACGCGCTTCTGTCTCGGCTGCTCGAGACTGACAACATCGGGCTGAGAAACGCGGCGATTGAAGTTCTGGGAATGGTCGCTCAAGGGCAAGCGGCAAAGTTCGCCAGGGCCTGCGACCGAGCGGGCGAGGGCGCTCGCAAGTTTCTCGTCGAGGCGATGGGGAAAACCCGGGATCCCCAAATGATCGATCACCTCGAGTCACTGATACGAGGCTCCGACGCAAATGTCGCTGCTGCGGCGGTCGAGGCACTGGTCTGCATAGGGGGTGCGCGTGCCGAGGGCCTTCTGGCGGAGAGGCTCTCGACCCCGCACCTGTTTCTTCGGGTTTCCATCGTGGAGGGGCTCACGCGACTGGGCACACGGGTGCCCTGGGACGAGCTCAAGCCAGCGGTGGAAGACGCCATCGTCCGACGCATCTCGGCGGAGCTTCTCGGGCGGACGAGAGAGCCGCAGGCGCTCGAGTTTCTTCTCGAGCTTGCCACCGATTCCTCTGCTCAAACCTCCTCGGCAGCTCTGCGTGCGATCGCTGAGCTTGCGGTTGATGCCGACGCCCATCGCACGGAATTGGTCGAACGGCTGAGCGCATCCAACGATTCGTTTCGCCATGCGCTCTACGAGGCGCTGCTCCATGGCGATACGGCGACTCGTCAGGGTGCCGCGTACCTCGCGGTGCTGTGCCGGGACGAGAATTCGCTGGAAGCAGTCATCCAAGCAGTCGCAGACGACGTGACCAATGCGGAAACCGTCGAGGCGTTGCGAAGTTGGGGAGCTCCGCTCATCGAACCGCTCCTGATGCACCGTCGCGCTGAACCGCGGATCTGGGCAATCGCTCTCGCCCTCGCTGCGGAGTTGAGCTACCGCCACCTGGAACAGGTTCCGCCCGGGACCCGCGATCGCATTCGCAGCTTGATCGAACGAGATCTCACCGATGCGACCGATGCCGTTCGAGCTGCCGCCGCCGAGAGCCTTCGATGGTGGGGTGACTCCCGTGATTGTCGTGCGCTCGTGGAGTGCCTGAGTAGTCCTTCTCATCAGGTTCGGGCCGCGGCGACCGGAGCGCTCGAGGCGCTCGTGATGCGCGTGCCTGATGAGGTGGGGCAAGCGCTCGAGCGGGCCGACCTGGATGGCCCCGGGGGTGCGGATATTGCCCACGTGCTCTCCCGTCTGGACTCCGACGGTGCAATCGAAGTGCTCAAGCGCGGCCTGCAGAGCCGCGATCCGCGTACTCGCCGGGCGGTGGTGCAGGCTCTGGCGATCGCGAATGCGACGGACGTGGCCCAACTGATCGGGTACGCTGTCGCGGACGAGGACATCGACGTTCAGATAGCGGCCGTTCGCACTCTCGGTCAGATGAGCAATCGGGAGGCTGACGCCCCGCTCAGCACGGCCCTCGATTCGCCCGCCGCTCCAGTTCGAGCGGAGGCGGCGCTTGCCCTTGGTCGGCGTGCCGCCAGCGATGCGGTCCCTCGGATCCGAGCGCTGCTCGAAGATCACGAGCCGGTAGTCATAGCCGCAGCGCTCGACGCGCTCGCGTGGCTGCGGGACCCGGAAGTCGCGGCGTCCGTCGAGATGGCGCTTTCTCATCATGACGACGAAGTCTTTCAGGCTGGATTGAGGGCTGCATTCACCTTGCCTGCCAGCGACGCCGAGCTTCTGATCGGCCGGGGTCTGCGGCATGCGGCCTGGAACGTCCGCATGCAGGCGATCAAACTCTTGCTCGAGCTCGACACCGAGCGGAGCCGAGCGCTCCTTGCCGAAGCGTTGGTCAGCG
>JBAVOF010000483.1:0-1918 GCA_049691835.1 Polyangiales bacterium | reverse complement strand
GTCGTACCGCCGAGGCGCTGGGGGAATCCGCGCATGGATCTGCGCGCCGGCGTCACCCTCCCCACCTCGGGCGCGCGGAGAAAATATGGCGTGTGTGCGGTTGCCGTGCAGCGTCGGCCGGTCCTTTGCGCGTAAGCGTTCACGGGCAAATCTAGAGCCCTGCACCCCACGCCTTTGCGCGCCCGTCAGCGGATGAAGGACGGAATCGCCACGCCCTGCAGGCCAGCCTCGATTGCGGCCGTGAGGTACTGAAGGGCGTTGCGTTGCTGTTGCCGAAGGGTCGTGACACAGCTCAGCATGCGCTCTGCGAACCGGCTGCCTCGCTCGCTCTGCGTGCCATGACTGGTCTTGCGCCAGATCACGGCCGGGCGCAGCGTTCGCTCCGCCAAATTGTTGGTGGGCTCGACCCCTTCGCGCGCAACGAAGGTCCACATGGCTTCCTCGAGTTCGAGGATTCCACGGCACATACTCGGAGCTCGCCAGCCATGGCTGCTGGCCCCGAACTCGAGCAGGGAGCGCACAGACCGCCGTATCCGTCGAGCGTGCCGGCGGAACGTCGAACGCTTCATCGTCCCATCGCGAACCCGATGCCAATAGGCGAACAGCTCTTTGGCTTTCCGTTCCAGGAGGCCTCCGATCCACTCCCCTGTGCCTCCCGACTCCGCGATCTTTCGGAAGTCTCGGATCAAGTGCGCCCAGCACACTTGCCGTTGCGCGATGTCGATCCAGTTGTAGCTCGACCAGCGATCCGAGATGTGAGTCCCCTCGAAATCCTCGCCGATCAGCTCTTTCGCAACGTCGCTGCCCCGGCTCCGTCGGATCAGGAATACGCTCACTTTCTCCGTGGCCGCCGTCCAGAGCCAGGCCTTCTGGTTGGCTTCCCGCCAGCTCGTTTCGTCGGAGTGGACACTCGACGCGCGGCAGACAGCCTGCAGGGCCGCTTGATGCGGCTCGCGCAGCGTCTCGGCCAGCTTCCACTCGATCTTCGAGATCGCACCCAACGACAGCTCGACGCCGAAGGTATCCAGCATCAACTGCTGGACGTTGCGTCGGGAGATCCTGTACGCGCCACTCCAGAGCGCGACCATCGCCTGCAACTGCGGCCCGAAGGCGCCGCGTGGGACGCTCGGCGGCAAGCTTGCCCGAGTGACATGGCCACAGCTCCGACACTTCAACTGGTGCAGCCGATACTCGCGGGTCTCTGCTCGAGCCTGAGGGATCTCCGTCACCTGGTGCCGCAACGGCGAGCGGTCCTTGCCGAAGAGCTCCGCGCCGCAATTCTCGCAAGCATCGGGCTTGCAGCAGTGGACCTCGTCCGGAGGCAGCAGTTTGCGATCGGACTTCTCGTGTCCTGGCTGCGCGCCGCGTCTACGCTTCGTGGGAGGAGCGCTGCCCGTCGGTTTCGACCAAGGCGGATCGCTCGACGGCGGGCGATGGGAGTTCGAGGAGTTCTGGCGCAGCTTGGTCTCGAGTTGGCTGATTCTTCTTTCGAGGCGCGACACCAGCGCCAAGAGCTCCTCGACCTGTTTCGAGAGTGCCCGACAGCCGGAGCAGTTGGGATCCGGAGGGGAATCGGTCATCCACTGCGGACATCGGCTCGCTCCTTCGACGCGCGGACCGCAAGACCGGAAAGATCAAAACGCATTCCCAATTTTAAGAAAGTGCTGCTTTGGCAGCGAACCACCGTTCAGGCCGTGAACGGGTACCTCTCGGCGACGGCGCCCGTGAGTGGGTTCTTCGGCTTCGAAAACCTCAACCCTGTCCAGGGTTGTCCGGGCTGAGAGTGGTCCATGATGTCCGCTCTCGATTTCCAGTTCCTGGAGGGCGGTTGGAACATCTTCTCGGACGTGGATCTGACAGAGTCCGGACTGTTTGGACCGCTCACGCCCTATGACGGGATGCTGGACTTCTCCGGTAC
>JBAVOF010000482.1:0-2813 GCA_049691835.1 Polyangiales bacterium | reverse complement strand
CCTAATGGAAGAACAAAAAGCTTTTAGCCAATGAATGATTAGCTTATAGAAAAAATGAAGCTTTCTATAAAAAAATACGATTTGATAGCAGAAAGGATAGAACCAAGTAAAAATGCTAAATGGAAATGGTCGATATTTGAAAACGGAGAAGAAGTTAAAGTAGGCACTGCTAACGGAATGAGTGACGCACAAAGCAAAGCAGAATCCGCTTTGTTTGATTCGCTGATAGACGACAGCAAATTAAAACCATGACTGACAACACTGAAAACCTCGTGCTAGAACACCTAAAAGCGTTACGCAATGAGCTTCGCGATTTTAGGACGAAGACCGAAGACGAATTTCAAGACTTGCGTTTACGATTCTCGGAACTAGAGCAGAATCAGGCCAACCTGTATCAAAGCTACGTTCGCCAACAAGCCTCACTAGACCAGGTAACACAACGGCTAGACCGAATTGAGCGCCGACTAGAATTGCACAACGATACTATCTAGTGCTCAGACTCACCAGAAAGCAGGCAAAGACAGGGCAGCGTGGGGGATTCCCCCGGAAAAAATATGCGGAACGCATTAATCGCGTTACTCCGCTATGTCAGACGCGCTTTGCTCGCTTGACATAGCGGAGTGACTATTTTTTGTTATTAATACGCATATTCTTAAACGCATATTGTTTTTTTGAGCAGCAACCGCTATACTCAGACACTTATCCGCGCGTTTGTTGACCGCCCGAAGTCAACACCTGGACACCGCCCAGGTAAAAAAAGCCGAGATTAGCGCGAGTCCTAAGCGCCGTAGACAGAGCACCCCGCTGAGCCAAAAGAGGAGACCACAGAAGCACACTGAGAAAACCACCTAGCCGGTGTAAAACGCGAGAAACCTAACCCCCTCTTAAAATCCTGGGTTCGTAAAAAAGGCGAGATTGGTCCGAGCCTGAACAACGTGACTGTTCAAACAGGGGCAAACAGGCATTAAGTTGCCGCTGAACCTTCCGAGGTCAGTCGTTCTTACCGGTTTTTTTATGACTGATTTTGACGTCCAGGGAGAACTGGCCAAGCTTAAGGCGCACACCCACACCCGCCGCAAGCCACGGTTTTACACGTCCCGGCTAGACCGCTATACCGGCGAACTTCTCCAATTGCACCGTGCGGGGGCCACGGCTGCTGAACTGCAACGTTGGCTACGGGCTAAACGCATCAAAGTCGCTCATTCCACTGTTACCCGCTGGCTGGCCAAGCATGGGTAGATTTGCCTCGGCCGCTAAACAAGCCGCCTCCGTCATGAAAGCCCTGCAAGGCCATCACCTGAAGGCCGTGGGCACGGTGCGCAACTACGAACAAGCCCTCACCAGGGTGGCGGAGTACGTCAAAGCCGAACGGCTTCCCCATGGCTTACGCGGCCTCACCCCGGCACAAGCCCTGAGCTACCTGGAAAAACGCGGCCAGGACGTAGGCCAGAAAACCCTCGATATGGAACGGCAAGCCATCCAGAGCATGTTCCACCATGTCACCGGCCAACTGGCCCCCGATGAACGGCTGACTGTTGTTAAATCCGCCCACCAACAAGTGTTAACCTCTCGTGGCTACACCCCGGCACAGATCCACCTGATCGTCGACGCACAAACTACGCGTAACGCCTTAGCTACCGAATTGGCCTATGCGGCAGGTCTGCGCGCCCACGAACTCTACACCCTGCAACCGGCCCACGAACGCCCTGCCCATGTCAGACCTGCCCTAGACAGTAAATGGCAAGGCCGCGACGGCGTGTTGTACACAGTTCACGGCAAAGGCGGCTTGGTGCGTCATGTGCTGATCCCCCTCCCGCTGGCCGAACGGCTGAAAACCCATCGTCTAGCGACTCCGCAGTCCGTCACTGACCGCGGCATTCACTACCAACAACACTACGCGATTAACGGCGGGCATCGCTGGTCTAGCGCCTTCACCAGCGCCTCTCAACGGGTTCTGGGCTGGTCTGCTGGCGCTCACGGTCTACGCCACACCTACGCCCAGGAACGGATGCACGAGCTGCAACGCCAGGGTCTCACTCGAATCCACGCCCTAGAGACCGTCAGCCAAGAAATGGGGCACTTCCGACCGGACATTACGGAGACCTACTTGCGGTGAAATGGCGTCTTATTTTCCTGCTTGTGCTTCTGGCTGCGCTCGGTGCCGGCGGCTACTGGCTCAACCTCCTGCTTTACCGGTACGGCTTAGCGATATACACCCCGGAGCACGATTGGGTCATCGTCAGCTACGGCTGGGATACCCTGCGCCACCTGTGGCCTTTGGCCCTGGTGGGCCTGCTAGTCGGTGGGGTCATCGCCTTTGTGATCGTGATGTACAGCTACAGTGTGGCAAAAACCCTTGACGAACGTGGTGAATTTTTCCTGATGCACCGTGACGTTGAGACCGCCGAGGCCCGTGCTGCCAACGCGGAACGCCTTGCCGAGGCCAACTATCGGAATAAATTGGCCGCTGTAGAAGACCGTGAACAAGCGGCTACCCAAGTCCAACAAGCCGCTGAAGCCGCTCAACAACAAGCCCTTAGCGAGATCGAGCAGGCCCGCGCCGCCGTGCAACGCGCTAATACCGCTGCTGCAGATGCCGAAGCCCGTCGGAAACGGGCTTTTAATGGCTTTAGGCGATTACAGAAAAAGCTGGAGCGCCTACAAGGGGCCTAGGAGGCGTTTTTTACCATAGACCTATCAACATATACCTATCGACCCTCAAAAACGCTTCTAGGGTTCAAACCAACGTTCGTGACACTGGGGGCAATAAGCCCATTGGGTGGTCAAGGCTGTCACGGTGACAAGTAGGATAT
>JBAVOF010000481.1:0-30941 GCA_049691835.1 Polyangiales bacterium | reverse complement strand
GTGGACGAGCGCCTTGAAGGCCCGCTCGTCGATCTCGTCTCCCTCGCGAAGGTCAATGGCGCGCCTCACCTTGCCTTTGAGGCCGGCGTTGAAAAGTCCTGCTGGATCCTTGAGAGCGGCTCCCTTGGCGAAGGTGAATTTCACCTTGTTTTTGTAGGTCTCGCCGGTGCAGATGATGCCGTCGCGGGACCACACCGGGACCCCCATCGGGTTCGACGGCTTTCTCCATTTCACCTCCTCGACCACTTGGGAGTCGGCCTGCTTAATGAGAGCGCGGACGCGAGAGAGGGTCTTGCCCCGCCAGTCGCCCAGATTCTTAGTCCTCGCGTCGATTAATTCGGAGGCAGTCATCTGCACATCCTTCGCCGATTCCTTCGTCGGACTCTTCTCCGCGGGCTTCTTCTTTGCCGCGGCCCTTTTCGTCAACTTTGCGGCCATTGTTGTTCTTCGAAGAGGCTTCAGCACAGACCTGCCGTAGGCAGTAAACGCCCATACGACAGCCACAACAAGCCAATAGGTTGTCCGCTTTCGAAGGTCACTGCAGTGAAGCTCGCCCAGACCGAAATTGTAAGTGACCAAATAGTGACCAGATCGCAGGGCAAGCAGGAGGATTCCAGGGTACGTGAGTAAGAGGTCGGGTTGCACGGCCTTGACAGCGATACGCGGAAAACCGAGTGTCCGCATGGGGTTAGCGTATCGCTGACAGCAGGGTTCGATTCCCACCGCCTCCATAACTGTTCGACTGCCTGCTGCAGTCTTCACGAGTCTTTGCGCTGTCCGTCAGTGCGAACGTACTCGTCCAGCTTGCTCGACTCGTACAACCGCATCGATTCCCACCGCCTCCACTATTAAGACTTGTGATTACTTGTAGTTAGCGAATTCGCCGGTCCGCCAGTGAGCACGCAATGGCCATCGGCGACTCGGGTCGACGCCCGTTCGTCGAGCTTGCTGATCGCCTACTTAAGCCTCACCTGCCACCACTTGGACGGTCGAGTTGTCGGCATCCGCCGGACGGTCGGCTGCGTCCGGCAGCTCATGCGGATTGGAGGGCGATGATCGAGCCTCTTGAGATGTTCGGCCTCAGTGTGTTCCTTGGCGACGGCGACGACGTCTTTTGCACCCACTTCACAAATGGCCGAGGACGCGGTGGGTTCCAGACGTAGGCGTAGGTTTTGTCGGGCACAGGAAGGGCAGCCTTGGGTCGCCTGAGCGAACGCCGGCGCGTGAGGGTGATCTCGTCACGAAAATGCGCCACGAGGTCGGCATCTCGGATTCGACTCGTATGCGGTCTGCAGCTGGAGTGCGCTCGGCGATCAACCTTACTGGTTGAGCTTTCGCTCCGCGGACTAACTGTCCAACGCTTTGCAGGATTCCGACAAAAGCGGGCTCACAAGTTAGAACAGCATCACCACCTCGAAGGCTCCGGACGCAAGCTTCTTGGTGATCTTGCAACCACTCTTTTGGAAGACAGCGAGCATCTTTTCGTTTTCGCAAAACACATCAGCGGTGAAGCCCCGAAGTCCGCTGGCCTTGGCGTACTCCATGAGGCGTTGCTGAAGATGGCCGCCTAACCCTACGCCCTGCCACCCAGGCCGAATCATGTAGGCCACGTCGGCCAGATTCGTCGAGGGATCGACGTAGTAGCAGGCACTTCCGACGACGGTCTCGTCTTCCCAGTCCCCTGTGACGGCCAAAAAAGCCATCTCTTCTTCGTAGCTCACGCTGCAAAGGTGCTGGGCCTTCGAAGTAGAGAGGGATTTCAGGTTGGTGAAGAAGCGGGTGTAAATGTCCCGCTCGCTCAGACTGTAGAAGAGGTCCTGTAGCGCTTCCACGTCCGTTGCTCGGGTAGGACGCAGCAACACTCTGCGATCGTCCTTGAGCACGAGCCGGCGCTCTTCCTCCGCCGGGTAGGCTCGACGACTCTTGAGAGTCTGCTCACTGCGAATGTATCCAAGGCGCTTGGCTTCTTCCAATAGGTTCTCTCGAAAATCAGGATGAGCGATCTCGATCAGTGCCACGGCTCGTTCAGTCACAGATTTACCAAAGAGATAGGCGATACCGTATTCGGTGACGACGTAGTGGACATCGGATCGGGCCACGGTGACGCCCTCTCCTTCTTCGAGCCGGGGGCGGATGCAAGTTTGGCCGCCATCCTCGGTGGTCGACGCGAGACAGATGATGGCCTTGCCGCCTTCAGCTGCGGCCGCGCCACGCAGAAAATCTGGTTGGCTGGAGACGCCGCTGTAGAATTCGCCGTGCAACTGGTCTGCACAGACCTGACCGGTCAGGTCCACAGCGAATGCCTGCGACACTGAAACCATCTTATGGTTGGCAGCGATCGTCTCGAACTTGCAGATGTAGTCGATGGGCCGAAAGCTGAAAACGGGATTGTCGTCGATCAGCTCGTAAAGGCGGCGGGTACCCATGCAGTAGCTGGTCACCACCTGATTCGGATGAAGACTTTTTCGCGCCCCGGTGACGACTCCCTGTTCGATCAGATCCACTAGGGGCTCGGTAATGACGTCCGAATGGATCCCCAGGTCGCGCCGATTGGTGAGGTACTTGAGCATCTCGTTGGGAATCCGCCCGAGTCCGACCTGCAACGTGGCGCCGTCATCGATGATGCGCGCTACGTAACGGGCGATCTTCTCGCCAACGTCGTCCGCCGGCTCGTGCAGATACTCGATGATCGGTGTGTCGACCTCAACCACCGCGTCGATATCCTCAAAGCGTACCGCAGAGTCCCCATGGGTGCGGGGCATGTTCGGGTTGATCTCCGCGATCACCTTTGCAGCCTTCTCCACCGCTGCCGGGGCCAGGTCGACGGAGACGCCAAGACTGCAGCGGCCCTCGTCGTCGGGCGGAGAGACCTGGACGAAAGCTACATCGATCGGGATCCGCCCAGTGTCGATCAACCGGTCTACCTGAGAGATCGAGATAGGGATGTATTCCACCTTCCCCGTGCCCACCAGACCACGGGTATCACTGCCGACGAAGAAGACCTTATGGCGAAACCGTGTATAGGGTTTGCCTCCGAGCACCGAGACGACGCCGTCGGTGAGGAAGTGCACGAGCCGAACATCCTCGACCCCGCTCCGGATGTCTTCGAGGGCCCGTACGAGAGTTCTGGGAGTAGCGCAGGCGGTGCCGACGTAGACATGATCTCCCGACCGGACCTCTGCCACGGCTTGGGCGGGAGAGACGAGACGATCTCTCCAGTTTTCACTCGAAGCCGAAGAGGTGGACACAGTGCCAGCTAGTATAACCAGCTCGGGCGGCGGATCACGTTCGAGGTTCTATCCGACGGATTGTTCGTGGAGGTCGTGGCGGTGAGCTGGCCTAACTCGCAGCAAAAAGCTCCCATGCACCATCAACTCCCTTGAGCTCGTGGGTGCCGCGGTCGGTGAACTGGAGACCGGAACCTGCAACCAAGTCCTTGATGGTGCGAGACACGAGAACCTCACCCGACTTCGCTGCGTCCACCACGCGGGCGCCGATGTGCACCGCGATACCTCTCACCTTGTCCCCGACGACCTCGCACTCGCCGGTGTGAAGCCCCACCCGGATCTCCAAGCCCAGCGACCTGACGGCATCGCGGATCGCAAGACCGCAGCGAACACCCCTGGCAGGTCCATCGAAGGTCGCGAAAAACCCATCGCCGGCGGTATCGACCTCTCGGCCCCGAAAGCGCGCTAACTGTGCGCGCACGGTGGAATGATGCCGCTCGAGCAGATCACCCCAAGCACGATCACCCAGACGCTCAGCGTGTTTGGTCGACCCCTCGATGTCGGTAAACAAGACCGTCGCCAGGACTCGGTTCTCTACGGGGATCTCTCTGGTCCCGGTCAGAAACTCCTGCACCGGTCCGAGAAGAGCCTCGGTGTCTCCGGCGTGAAAGAAATGATCCTCGCCCGGCACCTCGAGGAACACCGCTCCCTCGATCTGTTGCGCCAGGTAGCGCCCGCTCTCCGGTTTGACGTAAGGGTTATCGGTACGACTGACCACCAGCGTAGGAATCCGGATCGTGCGGAGCACCGGCCTGATATCGAGGCGGTAGGTGAGCGGATAAACGGCGTGAAACGCGCCAGGACTCATCGACAAGCGTTCGTAGCGCCCCCGCCACTCGGCGAAAGAGCGATTGTTCGCCAGGCTGGGTGCGCCGGCTTCGGCAATCTCACCCGTGCCCCAAGTCGTTAGAACTCGCTCCAGGGTCGCCTCAGCGGCTCGCTCGCTCATGCCGCAGGGGTAGTCGGGCGCCCGTCTGCGCCGCGCATAGGTGTCTGCCAACACCAGCGCTGAAGTCCGATTCGGGTAGGTCGCGGCAAAGAGGATGGCCATCTGCCCACCGTCCCCATGACCAAAGACCGCGGCGCGTTCCGAGCCAACGGCATCGAGAACCGTCAACACATCGTCCGTCCACTCTTCCCAGGTCGGAACAACGCCGATAGTGACCGGATCGGACACACCGGTCCCGCGCTTGTCGAAACAGATCAGACGTCCAAACGATGCCAGACGATCGAGAAATCGAGCCAGGGTCGGCTCCTCCCACATGATCTCGAGGTTCGTGACCCAGTCGGGAACGAACACGATGTCTGTCGGGCCGTCGCCGAAGACTTGGTAGCCAATGAAATATCCTTCCTTGTTCCTCGCGTATTGGGTCCTAGGCCTCATCGGTTAGACCTCAAAGCCCACGGCTGGTGACGAGCGCATGGGGACAGTATAAAGGAAACACATCAAAGGTGCGGCCAGGTCACGGACTTGTTCTGAGCTCTCCTCCGGTCGCCTCCGCATACCTCCTTTGAAGCCTTCTATGCCGTTGAATCGAAGTGTTCACCGATCAGAGCGTACTTGGAGATCAAACCCGTTCCGAGCTCGTCGAACTCGAACATGACCCCAAAGGGCAGAAGGAGAACGAAAACCCACAAGAACGTCGAGTTGAGGGTCGCGTACTGCCGGGGGTACGGAAAGTTCTTGGTCCGCTCCGACTTCCCCCGGAGCGCACGGCGCTCCACCAGGTTCGCAAACGATGCAGGTGCTTCGATTGCAGGGAAAGAATCTGTGTAGCCTTGTTCGATTTGGAAAGGACGTACGCGAGCTCTTCGCCCGACAGGTAGGGTTCGAGCTCCCCATCGAAAGAGTAGTGCCGCTCCGTCACTCCGAACATTTCGTGCCATTCCTTGTTGGTCCGTTGCCGCAAGGCGTGCTCCCACGGCCTCGGCTGCCTCATGGCGTGCCGTAGCGCGGTGAGCCAAGCGACGGCGGTAGAGCAAGACTATTTGGACCTGCACAGGCGACAAGCGGCTGGCGTTCTTGGTAACCTATGAGCATCGTTCAGATTGGGAGGTTTGCCATGACCGCGTACAATATCGTTCGCAACCGCGTTAAGCCGGGGCGCGAAGAGGATTTCGAACAAGCCATTCGCAATCTCGCCCGTGACTATGCCGGGATGCGAAAGTTCACCGCGATCAAGACCGGTGACCGTGCTTATTGCATGATCGGCGAATGGGACAGCATGGACGCAATCGTCGCGGCGCGTCCGCAAATGATCAAATCATTGGACAGCTTCCGCGACTTGCTCGAGGACCTCGGTGGGGGTCTCGGCGTCACCGATGCGGTGTCGGGTGAGGCGGTCGTGGAACTGGCTGCCAGGAAGTAGCACTGCAGCCGGTGTCTCGCCTGCAGGGGCGGCGATTTCTCTCGGTAGTGTTTGCCTTCATGCCTCAAGTCGCAGCTCGAGCGCCGCCTCTTCGTGCACTTCAGCCTCACCGATGCTCCGTCCGCCCGGTGGACAGGCCAGCAGTTGGTCAACGCCTTCCCTTACGACTCGGCGCCGAAGCACCTCATCCGGGACCGAGACGAGATCTACGGTGCGGACTTCGTTCGTCGCGTGCGTGCGATGGAAATCGAGCAGGTCACCCTCGGGATCATTGCGGCTCAGATCTCACGACGGACAACCTTTTGAGCAACGACAGGCCGTTGGAGGACCTCCGAGTCGGGATGGACGCCGGTCTCGAAACGCCTTGAAGCCGGATATGAATCAACTGACGGTCAGCCGGTCTGCGGGGACGTCCCCTAGGGGATCAGCTTCTCTTCTTTGAGCTTGCTGGCGACCGCGGCGGTCATGGAGGACATGGCGTCTTCGATCGATTCGGGGTCGATGGTTTTCGACTGCGTCGTCCACACCAACTCGTTGGTGGCGACCGAGTAGAGACTGGTTTCCAGCTTCAGGGACGTGCTGGTTTCGAAGTAGCCCGGCTCCGTTACCTCCGCGTATGTGGTCGCGTAGAAACCGTAGTAGCCGCCATATCCATATCCCCACCCGGGTCCGGCCGGGTAGTACCTCGTTTGCGGGTTGTTGTACTTTTTTGGGGGCGTGTATTCCTTTGATTTGTCGACGCTGAGCAATCGCGTGATTAGAACACCATCGAAACCACCGCCGTCGATCGCTGCGTGGACCTGTTCTTCGGAGAGCTGCTTTTCACCCGGCAAAAGATGCCAGCTCGGCTCGGCCGTCCCGCCCTCCTTCTCAATCGCCGCGGAGAACGCATTCTCGAAAGCCTGCCGGCGCTCCTCGTTCTGCGCTACTCCAACGACCATCACCTTCTTGAAGACGGTCACCTCATAGCCGGGGTTTCGGTAGCTCTGGGAAATCTGGGTGCTAGTCGTCTTGCAGGCGCTGAGCGCGAGAAGACAAACGCAAAGTGTCGCGAGTGGGGTATTAGTCACGGGGGCAGGGTAGAGTAGCAAGAGCGTGAGCGCCAGCAGCGAGGTCCCGAGACCTTCACGAGGGGATACGTGCGCTTGCTGCCTGCCCGGGTGTTCTGCACCTGGACCGCCGCGACGAGCATGCACGCAAGCTCGAGTTCGTCTTTGCCGCTCACCCCTGGCAGATTGGCAGCGTGGACCCAGGTGGCGCGCGGCTTGGCGTGTCTCCCACGTACGCCCTTCCCCGCGTCGTCTCGGCTTCGGTTTTGCGCCTTGGCAAAGCGGTTTCCGAAAGTGCTGTTCCTCGCGTGTTGATTCCGGTAGCTCGGGATCCGGTTTCTATGATTCCCCGTACTTGCCTGATCCGCGCCGAAATCCGCGGTTTTCGATAGAAGCGCATTTGTCATACAAAATGTCATAAATCCGCCCCGGCAACCGGGCCGAATCGACCCGGAGACAGCTCACCGCCTGGCAGAGCGCGGGCCACTCCCACGACGTGTAAACGTCGATGATCGCGCCGCGGGCGTTGTGCCCGGCGAGTGCATCAACACCCATTGGTTCAGCACGCTCGCGCAGGCCCGCCACATCCTTGCCGCTTGGCAGCACCACTACGACGCCGAACGACCTCCCGGCTCGCTAGGCCGGCAAACCCCCGAAGGGTTGCCGTTGATTTACCCATCCCCAATGAACGCCATCTCAAACTCCAAACGCCAGCTCCAACTCGATCGGAATTTGATCTCACGTCAGTCTGGGCTGTGTTGGAGTGTCGGGCGTTTGGGCAGGTGGCGAAGGCCCATCCAGGCGAGGGCGCTGATGTGTTTGGCAACCTCTTCGATGGGCGGTTTGCGCTCCTCGGTCCACCACGTGCCGACGAAGGTGACCATGCCGATGAGGGCGTTGGCGTAAATGGGAGCAGCTTTGGTGTCGTAGCCGACTTCCTTGAGCGCGGAGACGAACACGTCGCCGACGCGCTCGGCCAAGTCGTTCAGTAGGCTCGATATGGTGCCGCGCGATGAGCTCAGCGGGGAGTCCTGGGAAAGCACGGCGAAGCCGTCGGGATGGTCCCTCACGTAGCGGAGAAACGCGAGTGAAGCGCGCTCGACGCGCTCGCGTGGCGACCCGGACGAGATGGCTTCGCTAATGCGGCGCTCCACGTAGTCCATCTCGCGATCGACGATGACCGCGTAGAGCCCCTCCTTGCCACCGAAGTGCTCGTAGACGATGGGCTTCGAGACTTTCGCGCGCTTGGCGATCTCCTCCACTGAGGTGCCCTCGTAGCCGTGCTTGGCGAACACCGAGCGGCCGACCTCGATGAGCTGAGCGCGACGCTCCGAAGCTGGCAGACGGCGGCTTCTGGTTCCCATTTGAATATAATACTACGATTGCGTAAGTTACGCCATCGGTAAATAAGACAGTCAACCCCAACGCTTAGCCAATCTCCGAATGATTTTACAAAACAAAGACATTGACCATTTTCTACTGCGACGTAAGTTTCTTTAGCGTAAGTTACTAGCTCGGAGGTTAGCTATGGTTTCGATGTCCAAGATGGGAGCAGTCTGGAGGAGTGCAGGGAGCACCGTGGCCGAGCGGTTGTTCCTCGACCGACAGGCAGAGTTCTGGATGGGCGAGCTAGACCCTGTTCGCTCTCTCGGCGAGCTCCGCGCCTGCGTGGTCGAGGTCATCGAGGAGACCCGAGATACCAAGACCTTCGTGCTCCGGCCGAACGCAGCCTGGCGCGGACACCGCGCCGGGCAGTATACGTCGGTGAAGGTGGAGGTCGACGGCGTACGCGTGCGTCGCTGCTACTCGATCTCGTCGGCCCCCAGCGAGGCGCTGGTTTCGATCACGGTCAAGCGCGTGGCGGACGGCCGCGTGTCGACGTGGCTGCACGAGAACGTGCGGGCTGGTCACATTCTGGGCCTCGGTGCTCCCGCCGGTGACTTCGTCCTGCCCTCCCCGACACCCGACAAGCTGCTGCTCCTGAGCGGCGGTAGCGGCATCACGCCCGTCATGTCGATGCTGCGCGATCTAGCGCTGCGGGACGCGATTCGCGACGTCGTGTTCGTTCACCACGCGCGGAGCCACGCCGAGGTAATTTTCGGCGAAGAACTCGCGGACCTTGCCGCACAGCACACCGGCCTGCGCCTCCTCTTGTGCCTCGACGACGACGCCTCGTTCCCGCGTGGCTTCGACGAGGCGTACTTCGCCGAGCTGGTCCCCGATTTCGCGGAGCGCTCGACATTTCTCTGCGGCCCGAAGCCCCTCATGGACCGCGCTGAACGACTCTTCGAGAGCGTCGGCGCATCCGATCGGTTAGAGGTCGAGCGGTTCACCCCGGCGCTGCGGCTCTTGCCGACGGCGACCTCCATAGACGGCGTGCAGGTGCGGCTCGGGCGCTCGGAGCGAAACGTCGTGGCGAAGGGCCAAGGCAGTCTGCTCGAGCAGCTCGAGCGTGCCGGCGAGCGCCCGGCTCACGGTTGCCGCATCGGTATTTGCCACACCTGCAAGTGCCGCAAGCAGAGCGGGACTGTGCAGAACCTCGTCACCGGGGAGGTGTCGAGCGAGCCCGATCAAGAGATTCAACTCTGTATTTCAATGCCCCGCTCCGACCTGGAGCTCGACCTCTGAAAGGAAACCCCATGAACACCCAAAGCAAGAATCTAACGCGCGAGGAGGCCGATGCGTTCGGCCGCGAGCTCGATGCGCTCCGACAGGAAGTCATTGCCGATCTCGGCGAGCGCGACGTGGCGCACATCCGCCAAGTCATCCGTACGGCGAACCGAAGTGAGGCGGCCGGCCGGGTGCTCCTGCACTTTGGTCTCGGACCCGTGAGCTTCGTGCTGGGCACGAGTGCCCTCGGTCTCTCGAAGATCCTCGAGAACATGGAGATCGGGCACAACATCATGCACGGCCAGTACGACTGGACGCGTGATCCGGCGCTCGATTCGCACCGCTACGAGTGGGACAACGTGTGCACGGGCGACGACTGGCGTCACTCGCACAACTATGAGCACCACACGTTCACCAACATTCTCGGCAAAGACCGCGACGTGGGGTACGGCTTTTTGCGTGTGGCTCCCGAGCAGGAGTGGAAACCCATCCACCTCACGCAGCCGATCGTCGCTGCATTCCTCGCGCTCTTTTTCCAATGGGGCGTGGGAGGCCACGACCTTCGTATCGACGAGCTCTTTTCGGGCAAGCAGACGCCTGCCGAGCTCGGCAAGCGCGCGCGTCCGTTCCTCACGAAGGCGGCCTGGCAGCTCTTCAAGGACTACGCGTTCTACCCGGCGCTGGCGCTCGGCAACGCGCCGCGCGTGTTCCTCGGCAACCTCTTCGCCAATGGGACGCGCAACCTCTGGACCTTCGCGGTCATCTTTTGCGGTCATTTCCCGGAGGGCGTGCGCCTCTATGACCAAGCTGAAACCGAGAACGAGAGCCGCGGCCAATGGTACGTGCGCCAACTCAATGGCTCGGCGAATATCGAGGGCAACCGCTGGCTGCACGTGCTCACCGGCCACTTGAGTCACCAGATCGAGCACCACCTCTTCCCGGACATCCCGGCGGCACGCTACCCCGAGATGGCTCCGCGCGTCCGCGAGATCTGCGCGCGTTATGGACAGAGCTACAACACGGGGAGCTTTCGGCGCCAGCTGAGCAGCGTCATCAGACGCATCGTGCGCCTGTCGCTACCCGGACCGAAGCTTGCGGTGAAGTTGATGCGCCCGGCGCCGGGAGAAGCGTTCTTCAGACAGCGCACGGCCTCGCGGAGCGCAGACCATTCCCTCGCCGTGTAGACGTCGATGATCGCGCCTTGGGCATTGTGCGTGATCCGCTCGAGCACGTCGCCGCGGGCACCGCTGCTGCGGGCCGCCGAGATCATGAACCTTCGCAAGCCGGCGCGGAGGACGGCCGTAGACCGCTTCGAAGCCCTGCCCTTGCCAGAGCGCCGCAAGACCTTCGCGAGCTCGGGGTGCAGGGGCACCATGCGTTCTTTGGCGTTGCCGCTCTTCGCGGTCTTGAGGGGCTGATCGTCATGAGGGATTCGAATGATTCCGCCGTTGGCCTGGTCCGCGCACCGATGCAAGCGCGCTCGCCGGCCGGGATCTACTGACCGGTCTGCGTGCGGTTTGAGCCGATCAAGCCGTAGCTCTTGAGCTTGCGGTAGAGAGTCGCTGAGCCAATCTGGAGTTGCTCAGCGGTGCGCGTCTGGTTGCCGCCGTTCGCCTCGAGCGCCGCGAGGATGTACTCCTTCTCGATCTCGCGGAAAGGCCGAACGGTTCCCGCACTGGCCACGGGGCTCGGAAACACATGGCGAATCTCCTCGGGCAGGTCTTCGAGCTCCACCCGCGTTCCGCGCGCGAGCGCGACGGCACGCTCCATGGTGTTTTCGAGCTCGCGCACGTTGCCTGGCCAGGCGTAGCGCATGAGCTGGTCGGCGGCGGCAGGAGCAAGGCCCGAGATCCTACGCTTCATCCGCAGCGCTGCATCCGCGAGCAACACCCGCGCGAGCGGAAGGATGTCGTCTTTACGCTCGCGGAGCGGTGGCACGTGCAACTCGACGACCTTGAGCCGATAGTAGAGGTCCTGCCGAAAGGCGCCGCCCGTGACTTCGTAGTTCAGGTCGCGGTTGGTGGCGGCCAGCACGCGCACATCGAACGGCCGGCTCTTGTTTTCGCCGACGCGCCGGATCTCCCGCTCCTGGAGCGCACGCAGGAGCTTGACCTGCATGCCGGGCGAAACCTCGCCGACTTCGTCGAGCAGCAGTGTCCCGGTGTTGGCTGCCTCGAACAGGCCCGGTCGGTCCTGAGTCGCGCCAGTGAACGCACCGCGCGCGTGTCCGAAGAGCTCACTCTCGAGCAGCGCCTCGGTAATGGCCCCACAGTTGACTGCGATGAAGGGCCCGGCGGCGCGAGGGGACTCCTCGTGAACGAGGCGCGCGATCCGCTCCTTTCCCGATCCGCTCTCACCCGTGATGAGAACGGTGGAATCGACCTTGGCCACGCGTCGCGCCAGGTCCGCGAGTTGCACCATGGCACTGCTCTTCGCGACGACGCCCATAGGCTGTTCGACATCAGGTGCGGCACGGACCAGTGCGCGGCGGCGCGCATGGAGCTTGCTCTCCGCCGCCTTCAACGTTTCCGTGACCTGGTGAAGCGAGACGTCGAGAGACTCCTTGAGGTGGCTTGGATCGAAGAAACGCAGCTCCTCGGCGCGTTCGTCACCCCATTCCTCGCGCGTGCGCCCGAAGAGATGGCAGGCCGCATCCCCCTTGCCCATGCAGCGATCCTCGAGGACGTAGGTCTCCTCGCCGGTAGTCCGGCTGAGGTAACCGCTGATGAGACCGCAAATCGTCCAGCACACAGGTATGTCGGAGCGGCCCAAGTGCAAGAGATGCTGCTCCGCCTCATATGAGTCGACGAGCATCGAGCCCTCGCTGGAGAGCGGCCCGTCCCCTGCGGGCCCGACGCGGAAAAGGCCCTCGAGGGTGTGGATCCGGGTGCCGGCGCGCTGCCACTCTTCGTCGCTCTCCCAAGTGAACTCGGCCCGCATGGCTTCCGCCATGCGCCACCCATGGGCGAAGCCAAACTGGGTGAGCACGATGCGCGCGGCCGTAAGGCCGAAGTTATCGACGAGGTACTTTCGCAAGAGCCCCATCGCCACGGCGTCTAGAAGAAGCGCACGCTGTCCGGCGAAGCGGATGACGCCCCCCTCCGGGTCCAGCTCGAGCAGCTCCTCGTGATCGAGATCAACAGCGCGCATCGGCTCTTCCAAATTGATGGAATCACTACGTCATAATGACTGAATGCGCCAGAGCTCCCGAGCGACCCACGATGTAAGTGCTCGATTTTGCTCATGTCTCACCATGGCCCAGAACGTGCTTTAGCCAACCCGTGAGATGTTAGCGCCCGTTCAATCGAGAACACGACATTCGAGGAAAATCAGATGAATCAGGATCAAGCACGAGGGAAGTGGGATCAGGTCCAGGGACGAGCGAAAAAGGCCTGGGGTGAGCTCACCGACGATGACTTCAAGAAGGCGGAAGGTTCCGTAGACAAGCTTTACGGGATCATCCAGGAGAAGTTCGGAGACACGAAGGAAGCGATTCAGAAGAAGCTCGACCGGCTTCATGTGAAGTGAGGTGGAGCGATGCTATGGACAATCGCCGTGATCCTATTGCTGCTCTGGGGGCTTGGATTAGTCAGCTCGTACACGATGGGGGGATTCATTCACGTCCTCCTGGTGGTGGCGGTGATCGTCGTCCTCGTCCAGATCATTCAGGGACGTCGGCTGCGTTGAGCTCAGAGGCGGAGGGGATGGACCGCGCGAAGGCGCTGTCGCCCTTTCGAGGAAGTAGCATGGGCCGGCCCGTAGAGACTGCTTTCTACGGCTTCGAACCGACCGACGAGGTTGGAAGGGCCGTCCGCAGTTGGTGCGCAGCGATCTTCAGCGGGACCGAGTGGGAGGCAACGGCCCGATGGCACGTACGAATCGACCGCCATTCGAGCCACGAAGGAATCGCGACGACAACGCAGATTACGCTGCGAGTCCTAGAACGAGACATCCAGGCGACTGCAACACACCCAGAGGTCGTCTCTTCGGTGAGGAACGCCTTTCTGTCCCTCGCAGGGACCCTTCGTCATGAGTCCCCGATTCGGTTGCGTCCGGAGTCGGACGCTTTGAAGCACCGCAGCGGAGCGGGCTGATGATCACACTCCGCAGAGCCAAGGAGCGCCAGCACCAGCGGCGCCGCAAGCAGGAGGCCTGGCTCACTTTCGACGCCCAAGAAGGGGCTGACACGCTCGCCGACGGCTTCGGAGCCCTCGGCATCCTCAAGGAAGGCCGGCTGCCACCTCGAACCGGGACCCAGGAACCCCGTGAGGATGCGGAGATCGTCACCTACGTTCGCGAGGGCACGCTCTCGTTCGAGGATTCGACGGGTCAATCGGGTTTCATCCGAGCGGGGGAGTTCCAGCGCATGACGGCTGGCCGCGCCGTCCGCTACAGCGAGACGAACGCGTCGCCGACCGAATGGGCGCACGTTTTTCAAATTTGGCTGCGTCCCTCGGTGGCAGGGCTCGAGCCAGGACACGAGCAGAAACGCTTCAGCTTGGCGGACCGTCATGGAATTCTATGTGTCGTTGCTTCCCCTGACGCGCGAGACAACTCGCTCCGGATCCACCAGGATGCGTTCTTGTACTCCGCCATCCTCGACCGCGGAGGGCATATCGCTCACCGGCTTTCGGAGGGGAGAGGGGCGTGGCTCCACGTCGTGCACGGAGAGGTGACCCTCGGCGAAGTCG
Organism: Polyangiales bacterium; assembly: GCA_049691835.1. Lineage (GTDB taxonomy): Bacteria > Myxococcota_A > Polyangia > Polyangiales > Houyiibacteriaceae > SG8-38. The sequence goes on along the minus strand of JBAVOF010000481.1, from coordinate 16,935 downwards.
TCCTTGGTACCGGTGACGGTGTCGGCGTCACCGCCGAGCGCGTCGTCTCGATGACGGCGCGGGAGGAGACCGAAATCTTGCTCATCGACCTCGACTTCGAAGTGACCGAGCCGCTGGCGATCGAAGGATCGACTGAAATCGCGACCTCGCTCGCATCTGGAACGAGCTCCCCAGTGCCAGAGCAAAGAAACGACAGGATGAAGAAATTCCAACTGTTCTTGTTCGGTGCCGCTTTCGGAGCCGCCCTGTTGCTTGCTCCCTCGCAGGCGTCGGCCGCGAACTGCAACTTCTCGAGGAAAGAGAAGATCGCGACGGTCTCTTGGATCATGCTCATTCCCGGCGCGGTCATCACCGACCTCGCGTGCAAGCACGATCTCTTCACCAAGAAGGGAAAGAGCGAAGCGATGTTACCCACCGAGGTCGGGCCCTCACCCAGACGCGTTTCGTCGATCGACCACGAAGGAACGTGATCTAGGTTGGCGGGTCTCGCCTACCCTCTCCAAAGCAGATAGAAAATTTCGACCGACCGGGTCAGCTCCACAATGTCACCGAGGGCGTAGCAACCACCCTCAAGAAACGGAATCGAATCATGAAGAGTTCAAGTATACGAATCGCAGCCATTTTCTTGGTCTCCTGCGCGATCGTTCTCTCCGCCGGATGCGTCAAGGTGAAGAGAAAAACCACCGCAAGTAACTACACGCCGACCGTGTCCGTCTTCATTTGATCCTTCGACGCGCGACCCCGCTGCTCGTCGCCGGGCTCACGCTCGCCTGGGCCTGCGCTCACGTCCCAAAACGCTTCCCTTTACCCGAAGGGGATGTCGAAAGCGCCGAAGTGCTTGGGATTGCCCATGCGCGGCTCTGGGGCGACGCGCCTCCGCCATGGAAACACGACTGGCTCGCGAAGAACAAGACCGAAATGAAGGAGCGGTACCCTGGCGTATACGGTCGTCATCACGCCTATCTTGCGATTTCTGGGGGCGGCGAGGACGGCGCGTTCGCCGCCGGCCTGTTGCTCGGTTGGACAGAAGCTGGGGATCGGCCGGAGTTTGCGACGGTTACCGGCATCAGTGCGGGGGCGCTCATTGCGCCCTTCGCGTTTCTCGGACCCGAGTACGACGACGTGTTGAGGAAGGTCTCGGTGGACGTCACCGAGAAGGATCTCTTCAACAAGCGTGGGAAGATCAGGGCACTTCGCACCGATGCCCTCGCGACTACCGAACCGCTCCAAGCATTGATCGCGAAGTACGTGAACGACGAGACGATGCAGAAGATCGCTGCCGAGCACCGGAAGGGCCGCGAGCTGAACATCGGCACCGCGAACCTCGATTCGATGCGGCCTGTAGTTTGGCGCATCGGCGTCATCGCAAACAGCGGCCACCCCGATGCCTTGAAACTGATCCGCCAGATCCTGCTTGCCTCGGCATCCGTTCCGGGCGCGTTTCCCCCCGTGCTCATCGAGGTCCAAGCAGGCAACAAGAAGTATGACGAGCTCCACGTCGATGGCGGCGCGACCTCGCAAGTGTTCCTCTACCCCGTCGGCATCGACTACGACGAAGTCCTCGACAAGCTCGCTGTGCCCGGCCGCCCCGAGGTCTACATCATTCGCAACTCACGCCTCGATCCCACGTACGAGGTAGTCAAGAACAGGTTCCTCCCTATTTTGGGCCGCTCGATCGAGTCGATCGTCCGGACCCAAGGCATCGGCGACCTCTACCGCATCTACCTCCAAACGTGCCGCGACGGTCTAGACTTCAATCTCGCGTACATTCCCTCAGACTTCACGGCGGAGTCCGAAAGGTACGTCGACACGAAGTACATGGAGAAGCTCTTCGGCATGGCCTTCGACCTCGCCAAAGCGGGATACGCTTGGGAGAAAGCGCCGCCCCAGCTCGACACCGCGTCGATCCGCTGCAACTGAATCAAATACAACGACGGTCGAGCAGGAAATCGGTGACCGCATCCATCACCTGTCCGAAGTCGTCCTCACGAAAACCTGCGCCGCTCGTCAGCCAGTCGGTGTGGGTCGAGCCGGGCTCACCGTGGAAGTGGCCAAGGATGTCGAGATGGTCCGCCGCTCCCGCCCAAAGCAGATTTCCCCAGACCATGCTTGCCGTAGGCACCAAGCCGTCATTGACCCCGTCTGCCAACTCTCGGCCGAGCGCATGCTCGATCTTCTCGCGCGCGGTCGTCTCGGGGGACGAGTACGGATAGGTTTTCGAAGCGCGACTCGCGATGACGTAGAGAGTCGAATACAGCGTGGCCGAGAGGGCCGCCATGGGCGAACGCACGCTCGAAAGAAACCGAATCGGGCCTGGTGACGGACCCCAGCTTGCGACCGATCCATATCGCACCACCGAGCTGTCTTCGACGGACGCGTTGAACATGTCCATCGATTCCGGAGTGAGTTGGATGACGCCTCCTTGGTCGTGGCGGATCCCGTCCAGCCACTCGCCCACTTCGATTTGCCCTTCCTTCTCGATGAAGCGCAAGACGAGCTGAACGCTCCTGTCGAGCAGCTTGATATTCACACCCAAGGCATCGTCGAGCCTGTCCAGGAATGCGATCCACGACGAGAACACGGTCAGTGAAGGGCCGCCGAATCGCAGCGTCGCAAACGTGAAAAGCGACAGCGCATAGAGAAGCCGTGTTCCGGACAGGGTAGAAAAGAAATAGGCCACCGGCGTGCCCTGGTGAGGGGTGTTGAGGGTGACGACGGTGCGAACGCGTTCGATCCAGGACGGAACGCCGAGGGTGACGCTCGGCGAGGTCAACAGCCGAGCGTCGAGACCGCCCGTCGAATGGCCGATCAGGTGAATGGGGCCGTCAGCCTTGGTGCAGTGTTCCTCGATCGTCTCGATCACGACTTGGGTCCGTCGGCGGATGGACCCCGTCGGCGGCGCCGATACGACCACGATCTCACAAGGCTCGCCGGCCGTTCGCATGCGGTCCCCCAGCGCCTTGGCGATGTGGACAAAATAATCGTAACCGGCCAGGCGTGAAAAGCCAAACATGCCTGGAATCAGGACGACGTGGTGCGCGGGGGAGCTCATATTCGTGCCAGCCAGCTGATACTCGCGTGCTTGTGTCTGTCAACTGGAGAGACGTGCTCAAGCATGGCAGTTTGCCTCCGCGTTCTCGACAACGCGGTCGGCTAATCCGCTCCGTCGTTTCACTCCTCGTTCTGTTCCTGACGCAGCTTGATCGCGGTGTGCCTCCTCAGAACCCCGACCGACCACACAATCGTTGACGTTTCCACGCTCGGGGTGAAGCTCGCCCTACCCCGATGCTTCCCTTGCTGTACGCCCTGCTCACGACCGCCAGCTCGAGCCTGAAGCCGCAGCGCGCGCTCGCTCTCGAAAACCTCGCTTTGCGACGGCAGCCGACCATTCTAAAGCGCGGGAGCAAACGCCCCAAGTTGACTAAGGCTAACGGAGCATTCTGGGTCGCGGTCTGTGGCCGGACTGGCCGAACGCCTCGATCTTGGTGAAGCGCGAGACCGGGGTCGGTTGGCATCGCAAAGGCTTCAATCTCTACTGGGCCTGGAGCAGCCGGAACCGAGGCGGGCATCCACCGATCGTCGCGGACCATGCCGCTTCGGCGTGATCGGGACCCTTCGGCGGGACTGCCTCCACCACGTCATCGTGGTCGGAGAGCAGCACCTGCGGCGTATCCTTCGGAACTACCTCGAGTACGTTCACGGATCCCGGACCCACCTCGCGCTCGACAAGGACGCCCCTGAACCCCGCCGGCGCGAGTCCACCGATGGAGGAAGGTAACCAGTCTCTTCAGCGAGCAACTCTGGCGCGTCGGCATTGGTGTCGCCGCCACCGAATAGCCTGAAGTCCGCAGGTGGCTCATTGCTTTGTGGCTTCGGGTTCCTTTTCGGACGGAGCTGGCTCCGACGGTGGGCCTTCAATGTTCGTGAGCGAACACTTCGGCCCGTGGTCGAGCCTAACAGCGCCCGATTTGTATTGGAGCTTGCTGTCTTTTTTCCGACTGGCGATCTTCAAGCCCATTCGTCCAAGCGCGCCGACGAATCCTGCCGAGTCGACGGTGAGCTCGACGCCCTCCTTTCGTGCCGGCACGATCGCCATGGCGCGCAGCTCATTACCCCCGATGCAGGTTCTGACCACGAGTGACACCAATGGCTCCCCGTTGGGACGCACCACCCCTTCGGCATACGCAATCTGGACCCCCTTCGGCAACGGATCGGGCTTCACCATCGTCCCCTCCACGTCGGACAGATGGATGATGGGACCGCTGTCGCCAGGACGCCGCCGAATCGTGATACGCGCACGATCGATGTGAAAGACCACCAGTTTTCCGGTGAAGCCCAGTGTCAGAGTGACGTCGCGCGCGTGAAGCGGCCCGATGTCGATCAGCCAGGGCTCCTTTTCACGGCTCGCATCCTCTTGCTGGCCGATCGTTCGGGAGGGTTCCGGTGGCATCGCGAGCCCAAGGCGAACCGGGGGCGTCGACTCCTGCAGCGCGTTCTCCAGCGAGAGACGCCCGCGGTGATTTCGGTAGAGGGTGACGTGGGCACCCTCGATCATTCCTGCGGTAACGCGGTAGACCCCCCGCTCGATCGCGTCGAGGTCGAGGACGCTCTTCATACGTTCGACACGCAGCACCCGTCGGCCTTGATGATCGTCGAGCGTGAAATGCTCGAGCAAGACCGTCGCCTTGCCCCGTAAGGGAAGAGAGCGGGTCCCGGTGAGCAACTCGTGGGCTCCCCCGTCAGGTACCGACGCATCGACGAGGTCGAAATCGATTTCAGCAACACCCGCGTCGAGCATCTCGGCATCACGGTCGAGATCTTCGTTCGTCTTGAACGCGCCAAATGCACCAAAGAGAACGAGTCCCGCAAGAATCAGCGTGGCGGCGACGGTTACCACTATCTGAGCAAGCGTCTTCATGGACCGCCGAAACTATCACCAGGCCGGGACAGATTCCAGGGTGGTCGAACAGCTACTCCGATCCGAACGAACCGTAGAAGTGGACCTCCGGAAGGGCCACCAGCACATCGCCGCCCGCCTTCGAGGGCTCACGTGACGCGTACGACGTCGGTCACGAGTTCGGCATACACATCGGCGTGCGCTCGGAGCTCGCTCAGTTGTCCCGAGTCCTTGTACACCGGGCTCACAGCGCCGGGCCGGAGACTAATCGCCAGATGAAACGCATCGCGCTGATCGTCCTTCGGACCGCGCTTGCGTTCGTAGGCATGCGTCATCACGAGCTCATTGACGTGCCCCCGGGAGCACCTCGTAGAGCGATGCGCTCTGCGTCCCTTCTTCGAGAAACAGATGCTTGTGCCCGGCACACCGCGCAAGAACTTCACCAGCGCACGCCCGTTGGTCTCGGCCACGGCGCTGTCCAAGCTCCCACCTCGCTCGCCCAGCAACGACGTGGTTGTCTTTCCGTGGAGGTGGGGAAGCTCCCGCTCCGGTCACGGGTCGCTCGAGAGGGGACCGCCACAGTTACGTTCTTCTACATAGAAGTACACTTCCGCTCACGGCGATGCTCGTGTCGGCGGTGTGGCTGCGATGTTACGCCGACACGGTTGAGAGAGCAGCCCCGTTCGAGAGGGCCTGTCCCTTGCCTCCACGCGTTCGCGCGCTATGTACCTCAAGGGGATATCTCTATGACTCAAATGATGCGTTTGGTTCTGACTCTGGTGCTGCCACTGGTGCTTTTCGGCACGAACCTGGCATCTGCCGATGAGGCTGAGAAAGCTGAGAAAGCTGAGAATGCCGAGAAGGCTGACGAGGCCGACATCCATCAACAGGTCCAAGAGATCAAGGAGCTCTGGCAGAGCCAAGACGACAGCTTCGACGCAGCCCTGAGCAAGGCGTACGCGTACGCGATCTTTCCCGCGGTCGGAAAAGGTGGCTTGATCGTGGGCGCCTCGCACGGAGACGCCGAAGTCTACGAAAAGGGCAAGCTGATCGGGCACGCAAAGATGACGCAGACCACGATCGGTGCTCAGGTGGGCGGGCAAACGTTCGCCCAGGTCATTTTGTTCAAGAACAAAAAGGCGTTAGATCGATTCAAGACGAGCCGCTTCGAAGGAAGCACGGCCGCTACGGCGATTGGCGGCAAGAAGGGCGCCGCCGCTGCATCGAAGTACAAGGACGGCGTCGCCATCATGATCCTACCTCTCAAGGGAGCGATGGCCGAGGCCGCCGTCGGCGGCCAGAAATTCAAGTTCGAGCCGCTCTCGAAATGAGAGCGAGTTCTGGCCCAGCTCAGGTTTTCGTCGTTCACTTGACGTTGGGGAGCACGCGGAGGACGCACCGCTGCCGAGTCCAATGACGCAGCCGGGTCAGCGCGGCCGCGGCGCTAGGCGATACTTCGACGGCCAGCCACTCGAATCGGCGCGAAATCTGATGCTTTCGATTCGCACCGCCTCCACTGATAACGATTCGAGATCATGTCCTCTTGATCTCGGGTGGCAAAATTCATTCAACGAATCACAACGCGAAGCAGCGCGTCTCGCAGCGGCCTCGGCAGCGCCCCCGAGGCGCGCGCCATCGCCGCCAGCCAGCGCGGAAAAACGATCTCCGCAGGGGCTCGCTCCAAGCCCTTGAGAATGCGCTCCGCGGCCTCGTCGGGCTCCATCATCCCAGGCATCGGGTGCGTCGTCTTCGCCACCATGCGCGTGCGCACGAAGCCCGCGCGGACGTTGGTGACGCGGACCCCTGTACCCGCGAGGTCGATGCGGAGGCACTCCATCAACATGTCCAGCCCCGCCTTGGGCGCACAGTACGCCGCGCTCGCAGGGAGCGGTCCGTACGACGCGAGAGAGCTCACCGCGACGAGGTGACCGCGCCCACGTGAAACCATCGCGGGCAAGGCCGCCGTGAGCGTCGCCGCCGCGCCCGCGAAATCGATTTCAATCGCGTCGCCGAGACCCTCCCACGTCCACGGCGCGACACCTTCGCGCGCGCCGACGCCCGCGTTGGCGACAATGAGCTCGAAGCGATGCGCTTCGTCGAGCGCGCGGATGCGCTCAACGGTGCGCGCGGTGTCCGCGACGTCGAGCTCTTCGACGAGACATCGACCGCCGTCGCGACGAATCTCCTCTGCGAGCGCCTTCAGCCCGGTTTCACGGCGGGCGCACGCAACCACGGCGCACCCGCCACCTGCGAGCGCGAGCGTGAGGCTGCGTCCGATGCCAGAGGAAGCACCCGTCACCAATGCGCTCTCATACTGATTCCGCATCTTGTCCCGCTACCTCGTGAAGTCCACAGCTCGACACAGTGTGGATTGTCGTGCGACCGCCCTCAACATGCCCTACTGAACCGCCCCCAGGATTCCGGAGATTGGATCTTTCGTTCGGTGGGAAGGATCATCGGCGGTATCTGGGCGCGCGAATCGCTCGTGCGCCAGACAACGGGGCGAAGCACGTCGGCTAGTACCTATGCCCGGCAAGCAGGTGTGGCGTTGGGACCGCTCTTCGCGACCCTCGCAATGGAGGATAGGGTCGGGTCCATGTCAAAGATCGAACTCTGCCTCATCGCGATCCTCGGCTCCCTCGTGGGCTGCTCCTCCGACAGCCAAGATGGCACGGGATCCAACGACGGTCTCTCACTCATGCCGCGCAACTCGGGCGACTCGTACGATGACGGGTGCACAGGTTGGAAGACGGACAGTGAGGGGTCCTCCGACGAATGCATGCTCGACTGTCCGCGAGGAGGATCGACCGGCCCCATTGCGGTTCGGTTCGAGTGCAACGAAGTGCACGTGGTCTCATGCAAGGAGCTCTCGAATGTCGTCGTGGCCTTTGCCGACGGCGAGCATTACAAGTTCGATGGGCTGGAGGGTCACTACGGAACATTCGGAGGCGGTGACCGACAGATCGTGACCGTGTGGGTGAAAGCCGGGAACAACGCGTCGGGGGATGGTCCGGGGTACGGCGAACGCTTTGATTCCGATGCCCAATGCGACGGCAACGGCGGAACGGGTGGAACCGGCGGGTACGCTGGCGCCGGTGGGTACGCTGGCACCGGCGGGCACGCTGGCACCGGTGGCATGGACGGCGCCGGTGGAGCGGGTGGTAGCGGAGGCATGAATGGCTCCGGCGGCTACGGCGGCGGTACCGGTGGCATGGGCGGCAGCGGCGGATCGGGATGCGTTTGCATGTGCGATGACCGCGACGATGACCGCGACGATGACTGCGACGGTGACCACGACGATGACGGCGGGTATCACTGCAATTGCCACCCGCAGCTCCAATGCCCCCAAGGGGGAAAGGTCGGCTACATCGAGGTCGTGTTCGAATGCAGCGCGATTCGCGTCTCGTCGTGCAAGGACATCTCCAACGTCGTGCTCGAGTTCGCCGATGGGGAGCACCGAAAGTTCGACGACTTGGACGGCCAATGCCTGACCATTGGCGTGGCCGATGAAGTGATCGTCGGCGCCTGGGTGAAAGCCGGCAACAACAAGAGCGGCGATGGCCCCGGATACGGTGAGCGGTTCGACTCCGACGCCGACTGCGACGGCACCGGTGGAACCGGTGGCGGCGGCGGAGCAGGTGGCCAAGGTGCAACCGGCGGCATGGATGGCGGGATCGACGACGACGGCGGCACCGGCGGCAGCGTGGTCGACTGAATGACCGCGCGACGCCCTTCCCCCCCGTTGACGCCGTGCGCGGAAACCTCGGGCGGTTTGCCGCTCTGTGACTCGTTCAGTTCGCCAGTTTCACGGAGCGAACGATGCGTTGCGCTACGACGCCTGTGACCTTTCCTGATCCTCGAAGGCGCGCCGTGGCGACTCAAGGAAAATTTCGAGCCAAGCCCATTCGGGCGATTGTCCCGCCGTGATGTGCACCATCATCATCAGCGGAACTGAAAGGAGCGCGCCCGCTGGCCCAAGCACGAAGCCCCAAAGAACCATCGAGAGGACGACTTCGGACAGGTGATGGATGCGTCCCCGACTTTCTGCTCGACCGTCGCCGGGGTCGTAAACAGACCGGCCGGTCTGGTGCTGTGTGCCCCCTGGAGGTCAGCGCGCAGCCGCTGCATACGCAGCCCCTTCGCGCGCAACGACTGCACCCGGGGGGCAGGACAACGACACACGGGGACCCCGGTGTTTGCGGTGGCACGATGAATGCTTCCTCACGATGTGGATTGGACGTCAGAAGGAGGACATCATGGCAACGGTAGACGAGAACCTGTCAAAGCTGGAGGCGCGGCTCGACTTGTGGAAAGCCAAGGTCAAGAAGGCGATCGCCAGCGGTAACGTCAGTGGTCAGCAGGCAAAAATCGATTCGCAACAGCAGCTCGACCAGCTCAATTCCAAGCTCCAAGAGGCCCAGTCGAAGCTCGATGCGGCCAAAGCTGCTGGAAGCAAGAAGTGGGACAGTCTCAAGGACGGCGTTGAGAAGACATGGCGAGAGCTCGAAGATGCGTTCAAGAAGCTGGTCGACTAGGAAGGAGGAACGGTCATGTTGAACCTGATTTGGTTGGTGGCGGTGATTCTAGTCGTGCTGTGGGTGCTCGGCCTAGCTACGTCCTACACCATGGGCGGTCTCATCCACGTCCTGCTGGTGCTAGCCATAGTGGCCGTGCTGGTTCGGGTCATCCTGGGGCGTCGGGCGTAGCGAAGCCCGACTCTCGGTTTCCATTGGGGGCTCGCAGCCCATTACTGAAAGAGTCGAAAGTCGAGCTTAACCTGCCTCGCATCTGCAGTGCAGCTCACGCTACCTTCGGCGAGTGAACCCTCGATCCGTGATGAGCTTCGCGCTGTCGTTCTCGTGCGTCGTCGCAGCGTCCGGTTGCGCGAAAACTCAGCCGTACCTTCGGTACGGCACCATCTACAGCCGCGCCTTGGGACGGCCCATGGAGTACGCGGTCTACGTGCCGAAAAACCTTGCTGGGAGTGAGCGCTTCCCCTTGGTCCTATTCCTGCACGGCGGCGGCGACGGTCCTGATGCGTTCGACAAGGCGCAGCTCGGACAGGCGCTCGACGCGGAGGTCGAGGCTGGCCGCTTGCCTCCGTTCGTGCTCGTGCTTCCCGACGGCGAGCTCGGTTTCTGGGAAAATTGGTACGACGGAAGCTACCGGTACGAGGACTGGGTGCTCGACGACCTACTTCCATATGTGCACGGCACGCTTCCCGTTGGGCATTGCCCCGATGACTGCGCCGTGATGGGCGTCTCGATGGGAGGGCACGGCGCGCTGCGGTTCGCCCTACACCACCCGGAAATGTTCGATGCAGTTGCGGCCATCAGCGCGCCGATCTTCAATACCGATCAAATGATTGAGTTCGGCGATCGGTTCATCGCCAAGTTTCTGTTTCAGTCGCGCCGCGTATTCGGACCCACTGACGACCGGGAGCGAATCGAAAAAGACGATCTCTACCTGCGCTGGAGCTCTCCGAACGATGTCGAAGGCCGTCGCCTGTTCTTTGCTTGGGGAAGCGGTGACCGCGAAGGAATCATCTTGGCCAACGAGGCATTCATCCGCCACCTGAGAGAGGGAGGCATCGAATATGTCGCCATCAACTATGAAGGACAGCACCAGTGGACCGACTGGAAGCCCGTCATCATTGATTTGCTTCGTCAGATACTCCGGCCGACACAGGCAAACGCTGCTGTTCCACCGTGACGATCGTCAGTTGGTATCCAAACCAGGCATTGATCAACTCCGCTCGCTCAGGGGCCAATAGACCGGACCTCCACCCTTCGTAAGTGACCGTGAGCTCTCCGCGATTCGAGGCATCGTCTCGGCGAAACGCTCGTGTCAGGCGGCGGCCCCCTGCGTAGGTTTCCGAGATTGCTAGATTCTCGTACGCACCGGAGCGTGTCCCCGTGAAACCATCGGCGACCGGTGGAAGCCATGGATAGAAGACTTTCTGGATGTCCGCGATGATGTGCTCGGCGGGAAAGGGCATGCGCCGCCCGGTTCGATTCTCGACGGTGACCCCCGACTCGGAGAGCGCGACCATGAAAGCAGGCGACCCCATCGGTCCAAGTCCTAGGAGCACCAATCGACCATCGTGCATCTGGAGCACCGCGTCGAACGACTCGCTCCGGTCTTCCCATGTTGCGGTGACATGCTGGCGCCAAAGAAACTGTTCGCCGATAGCCGACGGCGGAAGCAGAGGGCCCGGGCCCAATGCGGAGCCCGCATCGGGATGGGCTGTCGTGAGCTTGCGCGCGCAGGCCCCGAGGAGCAGCAGGCAAGTCAGCACGATCGACAGGCGTGCGCTTGGAGCGTAGCGGATCAAGGCGTTCTCCGTGCGGTGAGCATCAGCGACACCGGCGCAAGCAGGAACGAAGCAGTCACGCCAACCACCGCTGTGAGCCCAATGACACGAAGCGCAGGATAGTGGGAGAGGCTGAGCAAGCCGAACCCGAGCACGGTGGACAACCAGGCGACGACGATGCTTAGGAGGGTTGCGGATCGATCGATCTCACCGGCGGAGTCTGCATCGACGAGAAACACGCCGTAGTCCACGCCGACGCTAACGACGACGAGAAGCGCGGTAAGCGACACCAAATCGAGGCCAACACCGGCGAAGCTCAAAATCGACACCGTCACGGCTGCCGCTAGCAATGACGGGAAGAAGGCGGCGACAACCCTCCGGGCGTTGCGGTATCGCGCAATCAGCATCAACACGACACCAAGTAGTCCCAGACCGATCAGTTCCAAGGTGTGTCGCTGATAGGCGCTATTGGCATCTCGCATCATGCTCGTCTGATCGATGAACCGTGCGCCCGGAATGTCCGTCAAACGACGTTTGAGCGCGCTTGGGTCTTGAATTCCGTGAAGAAAACTGATCCACGCCACCTGCCCGTCCAGTTCGATACGAAACCGTCGTGCCAGCGACGCGAGTGGCGAGGCGAGCAAGTCGTCAAACGTCAGTGGCGGCACTAGCGCGGCGTCGAGGTCTCTCTTGAACGGAGCAAGCGCATTCGGCTCAACGCCCGCCAGTGCATAGGCGTGCGCCAAGCGTTCCCAGAGCCTGGGCGAACCGCGAAACGCCTCAGCGACGGTCGTTTGCTTTCTAGCGCTCGGCAACAACGCGCCGATGCTCTGGTAGCCGTCGACCTGCTTTGCCGCCCGGGCTTCGGCGAGAGCCGCAAACACTGCATCATTGACCTGAAGTGCGCTCTCATCATCGTGACCCGTCGCGACGACGAAGCGCATCTGCTCCAGTAGCGCGACCTTGGCGCGCACGGCGTCGTCTTCAGCAAAGAGCTCCGGATCCAATCGATTCAGGCTCGCAAAATCCTGGTTCCAGTGAACCCAGGGAAGACCAGCAGCCGCCACGACCACAGTCACTAGCAAGAAGAACCCCGGAGCGACCCGGCGGGAACGAAGCGAGCGAAAGACTCGTCCGAGCAGGTCGACAAAGCGCTGTCGAGCCTCGACCGGCTGAGGTTCGCGCGGAACGAGCGAAGGCACGACCAAACAGGTGCTGCCGAGGGCGGCGAGAATCCCGGTCAATGAGAAGAGCCCGACCTCGCGCAGACCGGGGAACGACGACCAAGCAAGGGCGGCAAAACCGATCGCGGTCGTCGCGGCGCCTGTGACAAGGGCTTTCCAAATAGCGCGAAGCGTACCGTATGGGCCGTCCGGCGAGGGGCTGACGCAATGATGGCAGTAGAGGTGGATGACGTAGTCGACGCAGACGCCGATCAGTGAAGCGCCGAACGCCAAGGTGACGCCATGAATGCGGCCGTACACAGCGAGGACGACTGCGCATCCGGCGAGCACGCCAAGACCGACCGGGACGGCCGTGAGCAAGACCAGGCGAAAGCTGCGAAACAGAAGCCATAGCAACAAGCCCAGACCGACGATGGAGAACAGCGTGATGCGCTGGATGTCGGCCCGAATCGAGCTCTCGGCACGGACCGCGAATCGGTTTACGCCACTCTGCTGCAGCGCCACGACCTCGGGGAGTGCTTTCTTCAAGTCGTTGAACACCGACTGAATGCCCCGGAGAAGAGGAGCCTGAACACTGGAATCGAACGCGGAGTCGCGAGTCGTGAGGAACAGAACGGCCTCGTGGCCGTCGCGCGTCAGGAAGCGACCCTCGACGACGCGCAGCTGTTGCGCACCCGTCTCCGCTAGGCGGCGAAAGAGATTTGGAAGCACGAATAGAGGATCGCTCGGCGCCAGCCTCGCGATGGCGGACGAATCAGGATGCCGCAGACGCTTGACCAAGACCTCGGCGGAGGCGCGCAACGCCTCGTCGCTCGTGCGAGCGAGGGCAGCCTCGGGGTCTTCCGCGACGAACCCAAAGCGACGGGGATGGTACAGGTCCCAGATCTGTCGCTCAAAACCGACCGGAGGGCCGCCCTCGAGCGATTCGAGGTGCGGTCCGACGTCGGGGTGCTGGCGCAGGGCCTCCTCGAACCGACGAGACGCGATGACGGCGCTCGGCTCATCCCGCGCGGCGAGCGTGAGCACCATCGCCCGACTGAGCGGGCCCCTCGCGACAGCGCGCGAAAACTCGCCGATGCTCCGATCTTCGGATGTTGGCAGAAACGCCGTGATGTCCGTGGACACCTGAAACCGGCTCACTACGAAGAACCCGAGAACCCCGGTGATCAAAGCGGCTGCGACGAGCCGACGAGACCCTGCAGAGCTCATGAAGCTTCGATTCCGAACAGGGCTTTCCGCTCGGATGCGTTGAACTGGCGCTTGGGATTCACGTTCAGCATGCGCGTGATCGTCTCATCGCCGCTCGTGTCGAACACATGAACCTCGACAACCGCTAGCTGGCTGCCGGTCACCCAAACTTTGGTGACGAGGTCGGAAAGCGGTGCGGCTTTGGGCGCCAGCTCCATGCGCCACTGACCTGATTCAGTCCAAGTGAGCTCAATCCGGTAGACCTTCATCAGCGCATCCTTGTCGCCAGCCAACAGAGAGACGAAGGATCCGACGAACGAACGCACGTCGCTTCGCGCGGCCAAGTCGATCGTCTCCTCCGTGTTCTCATCTTCGAGGGTGAGGGTCGTCGGAGTGATTAGAACTTTCGAAGGCTGGGGTGTGTCGATCTGCCGAAGGAGGTAGCCCGGACGCACGAAATAGAGCCGTCCTCGACTGACGAGCGGGGCCTTCAGCAACGCCAATCGCTTCTCCTCGACGAACTGCGCCTCGAGGCCTTCCATCTGGGCGAAGGCATCGAGCAGGGAATCGAGGTCGACCCGAGGCTTGGTTGACTGGGCGTTCGAGATCGCCCCCCCGAGCAGGGTCGTGAGACAGAGCAGCCACTGGATGAGTCGAATCATAGAAACGACTCCCCTTCGCCTGGGGGTCTCTCCGCGTGATAGAGCGTCAACTGGGCCGACGCGACGGACTCCGTTCCTCTGAGCACCTCGCACCGGTAGACGCTGATCTCGTCGTGCCCCCGGATCTCGCGAACGTGCACCATCAGCTCGTCACCCACTGTGAGCGTCGGCACCTCGATGTCCATGCGCCGGCAACCGATGACCATACCGACGCGAACACTATCCCCGCTTCGGAAGCCGGCGTATCCGCAACACGCTGCAACGGCCTGCGCCATGTACTCGATGGAGACGATCGTATCGACCGCACCATCCGACACGAACGGCATCCCCGGCGCTAGCGTCAGGCGGCACTGGGCCTCTCCAGGGGCCCAGTGAACCAACTCGTCGAGGAGCACCATGGTGCCGGCGTGAGGAATGAGCTCGGCGATCGATGGGTAGACCTCAGCCATCGGCGCACAGTACCTCCATGCACCAGCCACCACCGCGACCGCGATCGAGCGCCACGAGCCCGGAGCTTCTCTTTTCGACGGCGCAGATCAAATCGAGTAGCCCGACCTGCGGGTTTCGCGCGATCCCAAGCGGCACATCTGCGGCTGCAAGCGTAGGCGTCGCCCTAGTTGGACCACGGAGGCGCACGCGTGCCCCATGGTCGTCACCGCGCACCGGCGCGACAGCGATCGCGAAGGTCGCGAGCGCCCAGGCTTCATCCTCGGAGACGAGGGCGACAGGCGTAGGCTCGTCCCCGCAGGCGACGATCACGGGTTCGCCTCGATCCGCGATGAGCCCCATGGCGTCCATCAGAGCCATCGCAGGCGTATCGTGATCGGCGCCGAGGGATGTGGTGAAGCCGCGGTTCTTCGACGCGATAGAGACGACTCCAGAGGCGGCGTTGTGTACGCTCAAGGCGAAGGCCATAGGAGACGGCTCCTGCCGATCACGCCATATCTGATTGAGAAGGCCGAGCATGGTGCCCACTTCGCCGAGCGCGGAACCGAACACCGCCGACACTTCGACGGGATCGGCACCCGCGGCGTCTGCAGCTTCGAAATACGCATCCGCCAAGGCCTTGGTCAGAACGCTCGAACGTCCGCGAGCACGGCGATCGAGCCGCGCGCCGCTGGGCTGTCGAGGCTCCGCGCTTCGCTTGTGAGCGTGCCAGTCCACTGCGTTGGGATAGTCCGGCATGAAAAGCCCTACCCCGGCCACGACTACTTCGATGGATGTCGTCACGCGGACCTCAACAGCACGCTGACGTTGTTTCCGCCAAACGCGAATGAATTGCTGAGCACCCTGCGAAAGCTGCCCGTGGTTCGTTCGGTAGCGATGTGGATGGCGATCTTTTCGTCCAACGGCGCTGCGCCCAGGGACGCAGGAATCCAACCATCCGTCAGCGCAAACGAGGCGAGCACCGCTTCGGTCGCACCGGCAGCACCCAGCGTATGGCCGGTGTACCCCTTCGTCGACACGACGGGAACCTCGTCACCGAACACTTCGAGGATCGCCTGGGCCTCGGCCTCGTCGTTGTGGCGCGTACCTGTCCCATGCGCGTTGATGTGGTCGACGTCGGAGGCGTCACACCCTGCCCGAGCGAGCGCTTGCCGCATCGCGAGCTGTGCGCCCAAGCCCTGCGGATGCGGCGCACTGATGTGATAGGCATCCGAGCTCTCACCGACCGAATCGAGCCAAGCGATCGCTCGGCCGCGGCGTTCGAGCACGAGGAGCGCGCCGCCTTCGCCGATGCTGATCCCATCGCGCGCTGCAGCAAACGGTCGACATGGCTTGGACGAAAGGGCGCCGAGCGAATTGAAACCAAACAGCGTCATCGCACAAAGCGTGTCGATCCCGCCGACGATTGCTGCATCGACTAGGTCTGCGTTGATGAGCCGTTGTGCGGACGCAAGGGGCTTTGCACTAGAGGTGCAGGCGGTCGACGCGACCCAGCCGGGGCCCTGCGCACCCGTGAGCGCGCGCATCACGTGCAGGACCGCGCCGTATGTATGTTGGCGCCAAAGGTCGTAGTCATCGGGCAGCTGGCCGGTATCGAGGAAGTGACGAAATGCCGCCTCGGTCGTTTCGGCTCCCGCCGTGCTCGTGCCCAAAATCACCGCGATTCGGTCTTTCCGCCAGCGCTCCCGAAGCAATGCCAGCTCGGCCTCCAGATTGGCTAGCAGCAAGGACGCGATGCGTGTCACACGCGTCGACCAGGGACCTAGCTCGGCGTCGAGAGTTGGTAGCTCGACGCGGAGCGCGCCCACCTGCGTTTCGAATGGAAGCTCGATGGACGAAGGCCCGAGCTTGGTTTCCGATTCGGCAAGGGCCTCACGGACCTCATCACACGAGCTCCCAAGTGCGTTGCACAGGCTCATCCCCGTAATGGCAAGCGGCTCGGCGATGGCTGTCGGCGTCATGCGCTGCTCACTGGCTCACAACTGAATGCGAGACCGGAGCAACATGTCCCGGAATAAGTTGCCCTGACGCCAAACGTCTCCCGCAAGCATGCTGGTGACGCTCGCTCGGAGATCCCCGTTGGTGGGTGAGTTGAGCACCACATTGTCGACCAAACGTGTATTGTAAAAGCGATTAATCAGCAAGCCGAAGGCGCGATAGCCCTCGTCCATCCTCGTCGACTCGGTGAGATACAAATCCGCGTCCGCTTCCGTCCCTGACTCCAGCGCGGGCACGAGTTGCTGG
>JBAVOF010000480.1:0-18052 GCA_049691835.1 Polyangiales bacterium | reverse complement strand
CGTACCGCGTGAATACCGCTGCTTGCTCTGGGGGAAAGCCGACGCTCAGGCCCGCGAGGAGGAGCCCCGAAACACACCACAACGCGATCGAAATCCACCGTCTCATGGCTTGCACCTTGCCCCCAATCCAGCCCGGATGCTACCGCAGATGCCTATGCGCCTGGTGTTCGTGATGGATCCCGTGTCGACGGTCATCGTCGATGAGGACACAAGCTTCGCGTTGATGCTCGAGGCCCAGGCCCGTGGACATCGTGTCGACCATTGCCTACCACGAGATGTCGGCTTACGCGGTCGCCGCGTGGTTGCGAGGGTTCGCAAGGCGACCATGCAGCTCGTCGCGGATGCGCCGATCAGGCTGGGTGACCCCGAGGACATCGACTTGGTCGACGTCGATGCGGTGTTCATTCGCAAGGACCCGCCGTTCACCGATGCCTACTTGTGGCTGACGCTCGTTCTGGATCACCTCGAGGGAAGCACCCTCGTGGTGAACAGCCCACGAGGTCTGCGAGAAGCCAACGAGAAGCTCTACGCGCATCATTTCCCGGAGATCGTGCCCCCGACCATCATGACCAGCCACAAAGACGAGATCTTGCGATTCGTCCGCGAGGTCGGCGGCAAAGCCGTGATCAAGCCCATTGATGGCCATGGCGGGGAAGGCGTGTTTCTTCTCGCCTCTGGGGACACGAACCTCAACGCGCTGATCGAGGTGGTGACCCATTTGGGCGCCCGGAACGCGATCGTGCAAGCTCTCATTCCCGAGGTGTACGACGAAGGAGACAAACGAATCCTCCTCCTCGACGGGGAGCTGCTCGGGGTCGTCGGACGCATTCCCAGCAAGGGAGACCTTCGGAGCAACGTGCACGCGGGGGGTTCGGCCACTCCAGCACTGATCACTGAAGCAGACCGGACGATCATCGAGACGATTGGTCCGCGGCTCCGAGCAGATCAGCTCTTCTTCGTGGGCCTCGATGTGATCGGTGGCAAGCTCATCGAGGTGAACGTCACGAGCCCTACGCTCATTCAACAGATGTCGCGGCTTTGCGGGGAGAACCTTTCCGCGACGGTCATCGATCGGCTCGAAGACAAGGTCAGGGACTACGCACCATAGCGCCGGGCTCAGCTCGAACCGATTCGTACGGCCGCCGACGCCCCGGCCCCCGCGATTACCGCGACCGCAGCGGCGACCAGAAACGACACGATGGGGCTCATCAAGTCCAAACCGTCGAGGATGAGCCCCGTCATCCCGAAGAATGACACGAAGAACGTCCAGAACCTCCGGGACCGAACCGTCCGTGCGAAGAAGTCACCGCCCCCGACGCCGTCCAATTGACCAAATTGGCTTGGCCTGGTCGTGTCGTCATGCGCCCGAGTTTGGTCGTCCGCGTCGATGCGCTTCTCACTCAAGAAAAGCGATGCGCCGAGGAGCACCGCGCCAAGCACTAGGCACAGAATGTAGAGATTGATCAGCATCTGGCGCCTCCTCTCGTCAAAGGGCCCGGACGCCCATGGCGCCCCACGAAACATCGATAGGATGAAGCCCCTCTTCCTGGCAAGCACCTTCGAAGGCCGTCGCTGCCTCCGGGTCCACAAAGAACGCAATCGCGACATCTCCGCCGCCAGCCCCGCACGGCTTCGCGCTCCCCGAATAGCGCAGCGCCAGCTTGGTAGTATGGCGGAGTCGCGCATCGACGATAGGCGCCCCCGCAGCGTCTCCGAGTGCCTCCATCGCCTTGGCGTAGGATGTCGTCTCTACGAGCACCTCCGCCGCGTCGCCTGATTCGAAGGCACCAGCGAACCGGTACGAGTGCTCCGAGAGCCGATCGATGCATGATCGATAGGTGCCAAAATCACGTCGTCGCAGATCATGCACCCTGCCCACGAGCTCGCTAGTGCGCGCTGCGTGGCCTGTCCAGACCAGACGGATCACCAGGTTCGTCGGAGCCTGAAGCTCGTGGATCTCCACCTCGTCCTCCAACCGGGCGAATCGTAGGAACCCGCCAAAGGTAGAGGCCGCCACATCGACGCCGCTGCCCTGAGGCGCGATCGAGGCATGACCTCGCAAAGCGCACGCAAAGATGCGTCGCAAAGTGGCCGGTTCTTCGAGTCGATGGCCGTGCGTCGCAAAGACCGCGCCGGCGGTTGCAACGGCCGCCGCAGCCGACGAGCCCAAGCCGAGCTTGACGCGAGCGTGGTGCAGCTCGCTTGCGTCCAGGATCAAGGTTTGAGGGACCGATCCGAGCTCTGCTTGCGACAGGTTTGCCGTCGCCTCGACCTCGGGGGGCATGGGCACGGAGCGCTCTGACCAACGGACTGAGACACGGCGATCGACCGAGGCCACCAGGGCCGGCGCGCCCTCGAGGACGGCATACTCGCCGCAGAGCAGCGCTTTTCCCGGCGCGCTCGCGCCCACCGGAATCACCGGTGCACCTCCAAAGCGGGGCCCGCCTTGGCGACCCAGGTGCGCGACACGCCCGGGGTGCGGTCTAGGGCCTGCCGAACTCTGACCGCGTCGCCGACGCCGCAGAGCGCCTTCACGTGCGGCCCTGCGTCCATCGTCGCCCAGACCGACACACCGCGTTCCCGAAGGCCGCGAACCGTCTCCAGGGCCGCGAGCGTTGCCGGTGCCCAATAGAGTATCGGAGGCACGGACGTCATCGCACAGCAATGAAAGCCGAGCGTGCTCTGCTCCATCGCCGCGCCAAGGGTTTCGAGATCACGATCTGCGATCGCTCGCTTGATCGTTCGCGACCATCTGGGTGCTTGGTCCAACCAGGCGCGGTAGTAGGGGGAGGTTTTTCGCGATCGCTCCATCCCCTCCGTGGAGCCAACCTTCTTCTGGCCGGCCTCGGTCAAAGCGACCACGAGGCGAACGTCCCAATGTTCGGGCGGCGCGATGGGCCGCGCAGCCAAATCCACATCGCCCCGTTTACCCGCCGGGAGCTCCACGAAACCGCCATAGATCGATCGGGCTGCCGATGCGCTCGATGCTCGGGCCAATGCGCTCAGTCTCCTGGCGTGGAATCGAAGCCCTGCAGCCGCCCAAGCTGCTCCAGCGAGCGCCGCGAATCCAGAAGCGCTCGAGGCGAGACCGGCCGCGGTAGGAAAGCGATTGTGGCTGTTGACCTCCGCACGAAGGGGTGACCGCGCCTCTCGCCGAACTCGGTCGAGCATCTTCACGACCCGCTCGGTTTCAGCGGCGGTCGCACGCCTACCGTCGAGCCTCACGAGGTCTGCCGGAAGAGACGCGTCGAAGCGGACCCGAGTCTCGGTGACGAGCTGATCCAGTGTGAGCGAGATGCTTGGCACCGCCGGAACGTTGGCGCTGCGGTCCGCCTTCCCCCAGTACTTCGCGAGCGCGATGTTCGCGCACGCCCGGGCGCTCGCTTCCGGGGGACGACCGGTCACGCGCCCACCTGCGCGACGAACGCTTCTCGTCCCAGAATCTCGCACAACCGCAACGCCTCGTCGTGCTTGGGTGCGAGGGCAAACATGCATCCTCCTCCGCCCGCGCCGGTCATCTTGGCACCGAGGGCGCCCGCCCGTCGCGCCGTTTGGCACATCTCGTCGAGCTTCGTGGTGCAGAGCATCAACGAGCTGAGGAGCGTGTGGTTGAGATCGAGAAGCTGCCCGAGCGCCACGTGGTCACCGCTTTCGATGGCAAGCGTCGCATTGCGCACCAACACCTCGATGGCGCGGAACGCCTGATTTACACGTTCGCCGTCATGGACGAGCTGCCTGGCCACGGATGCGACCATTTCCTTGGTGCTCGAGGTCTCGCCGCTGTAACCGATGACCAAGTGTAAGGGTTTGTTGGAGCGGAGCGGGCGCAGAGCAGCATCCTTGCGATAGAGCGCGACCCCGCCGAGCGCCGACATGGTGTTGTCGATCCCCGACGGATTTCCATGAAACACCTTTTCCCAGGCGAGTGCCGAGCTGGCCAGCTCCGCGCGCGGTCGCTCGAGTCCCAGTGCCTCGTCGATCGCATCCAGAACCGCCACTCCGATCGCTGCCGAGCAGCCGAGGCCCGCGCCTGCAGGAAGATCGACCTCGGCGCTCACCTCGAGGGGCGGCCGCTCGGGATAGAGCGCCAGCACCGCCGCAAACGCCCGTTCCAGGGGCTCATCGCCGTGATTGTCGGGTGCGATCGTCAAACCCCAGGGGGAAAGCCTCAAGAGGTCGCGCTGGGCGGCCTGCGCCCAGGCCGATACGCCTCGATCGATTCCTGCCGCGATCGCCGGAAATCCGTGAACGACGGCGTGCTCGCCCAGCAGGATCACCTTGCCTCCACCGAAGCCCATCAAGACCCTCGGTCCGTGAGGCGCCGGGTCACTTCCTCGAGGACCTGCTTGCCGTCTTCGCCGAACGGGCTTGCCGCGAGGGCGCTTCGCGCTTCGTCCGCCAAGAACGCCAGCCTGGTCTCGACCTCGGTCCTGGCGGCGGACAGGACCCCAGTGGCGGCCAACAGCTCTTCATCGGTGGCATGGGCGCGTCCCCAGACGCCTTCGAGCGCCGCTCGCTCCGCCTTGCTTGGTCCCAGTCTGCGAAACGCGGCCACGACGGCATTGTGTTTGCCGTGCCGCAAGTCGTCCCCCGGCTTGCCGGTCTGTTGAACGCTGCCGAACGTTCCGAAGAGGTCGTCCCGAAGTTGAAACGCGATTCCGAGCGGCGCGGACCAGGCTCGGAGCGATTGCATACCGGTCGCGCTTGCATCTGCGAGGATGCCCCCCAGCTCGGCAGGACCGCGAGTCGTGTAGCTCCCCGTCTTCAGGTCATGCATGCGCTCGACGTCCACGTCGGTCATGAGATCGAGCTGCTGGCCGGCGAACACCTCCTTCTGGATTCGCACGAAGAGCGCCAGCGCTTGGTTTCGTCGGCCCGCGGGAAAGCTGCCGCCAAGCAAGAGCTCCCATCCGAACGTGGAAGCCAGATCTCCGGCGAGGATCCCCAGGCTCGCTCCGAGATGGTCGCGGCCGTGCTTCTTCTGGAACGCGTAGTGGACCGCAGGGCCGCCGCGCCGTTCCTTGTCCTCGTCCATCCAGTCATCGTGGATCAGCAGGTAGGTCTGAAGCAGCTCCAGGGCCGCGCCGGCCTCGAACGTAGGGCTGACGTCGGGAGCGCCGCTAGCCGCCCGAAACGCTGCCGCCGTGACGATCGGCCGGAGCCGCTTACCCCCGCGCATGGTCAGGTCGCGAACCTCCGTGACCAGCTCGATCGCCTGCGGCGAGAGCCGATTCGCTTCCTCGCACTTCGACTCGAAAAATCGGTCGAGGATCGCGTCGACCTGCTGACGGACCTCCCCCATCCAAGCTTCGAAGTCCATTTGCCCTTGCGCCACGGTGTCAGCGTCCCTATTTCGAGCTACGTACACGGCAGGACGCTACCGGGCAAGCGATGCGATGAGCGCAGACATCGAGCAGAGAAAAGCCGACCATCTCGATCTGTGCGCGACCGATGAGGTCGCGTTTCGACAGCGCACGACGCTGCTCGAAGGCGTGCGCCTCGTGCATCAGTCGCTTCCCGAGGCAGACTTCGACTCCGTGGATACCCGCGTGCGTTTGCTGGGGAAGGAGCTCCGCGCGCCTTTGCTGATCGCAGCGATGACCGGCGGTCACGAGCGGGCAGCCGAGATCAATCAAGCCTTGGCGTCTATCGCAAACGAGCTCGGTTACGCGTTCGGTTTGGGCAGCCAGCGCGCGATGCAGAAGCGGCCAGAAACCCGCTGGACGTATCAGGTGCGCGCGCTGGCGCCCGACGTCCTTCTCTTCGGCAACGTCGGCGTAGTTCAGGCGCGGGACCTGTCGACGGCAGCCATTTCGAAGATGTTGTCCGATGTCGGTGCCGACGCACTCTGTCTGCACATGAACCCAGCGATGGAGCTCGTTCAGCCCGAGGGTGACCGGGACTTCAGCGGGGGCCTTCAGACCTTTCGGCGCCTCTGGTCGGAGCTCGACCTGCCCGTCATCGCCAAAGAAACGGGCAGCGGAATAAGCCGTGAGGTCGCCGCCCGACTCAGGGCGATCGGCATTCGGCACGCGGACACCTCGGGTGCGGGTGGAACCTCATGGGTTGGGGTCGAGACCCTGCGCGCCGAAGCGGGAGGTCGGGCGCTCGGAGAAGCCCTCTGGGACTGGGGCATCCCCACGGCGGCGTCGATCCGTTACTGCGTGGAGGCGGGCATGACGACCATCGCCACCGGGGGAATCCGAAGTGGCATGGACGTAGCCCGGGCGATCGCTCTAGGGGCCAGCTGCGCCGGCATCGCCCGCAACGTGTACCAAGCGTTTCTTCAGGGCCAAGTCGACGGCGCACGTTCGTACCTGCTGCAAATCGAGCGAGAGCTTCGCTCGATCATGCTGCTTTGCGGCGCCAAGACGATCGAAGAGCTTCAACAGGCGCCACGGATCATCACTGGCGAGCTTGCCGACTGGCTTGCCTAGTCAGCTGTCAGCCGGAGCCGCAGCAGGACTCGTTTCCCGTTCTTCGGGTTCGGGCGAATAGCGCAGCAGGTCCTCGACGCGCTCAAGCAATTCGCCCTCGAAGTGCAGAGAAAATCGCGGCTCTAGGAGCCTCGTTCGCACGCGCCAGACCACCGGATCAGCAGGATCTCGGAGCACCACCGGCGTGGCTCCCGCGAGAACCCACGGAGAGCTGAGGATCGCGTCGGTCAGCGCCATCCGTACCTTGCCCGCGTCGTGATAGCCTTCGAGCCGCACTACGACCTCGTGCTCCGCCTCGGCGCCCGCGTCGTAGACCATGGGCGCGCCGACCATCGCGCGGTTCGGCACGGTCAACCGGTGTCCTTGTCCGTCGCGCAGCCAAGTTGCACGGAGCGACCGTCCTTCAACGGTGCCTTGGAAGCCGTTGCCAGAGACCCACATGCCCTTCTTGACGCGCCGCTCTGCCGCCAGGACACCACCCGCGACCAGGTCGGCGAAGAGATCGCGCACCGACCATCCGACCACCAGCGCGAAGACGAGCAGCGCCCAGAGCAGCCATTCGCGGCTCCCACTCGGAACCAGCTCCATGACGACCGCCAGGAGGAGCCCCAGCGCGACCAGGCGCAGAACGAAGACCAAGGCGCCGAAAATTCGGGTCAATGGCACGTTGGCCACGACCCAAGCGCGCGCACGCTCGGTCGCAAAAAGGGCGACACCCACACCGAGTAAACAGAGAAATAGAACGAGTAGAGGGCTGCGTTCTTCGACGGATCGAGTCTCCTCGTCCGGCGCCGACGCGTTCGACGGCTCGGCGAGCCAGCGCGGCCGTTTGCGGGGCGGCTCTTCGTCATCATCTACCGAACTCGATTGCTCGTCTCGTTGCTTCTCTTGCGGGGTCGCTTCCGATGCGAGCGGATCGAGCAACTGCGCGGCGCCTGGAGCCGTGACACAGGCCAGAACAGCGATGATGAGCCCGAGATGGCGAACCCCAGACATCACAGCACCCACCCCCGCTCCGCGAACACCCGACCCAACACGCCGCGCAGGTGTACTGCGATCACGAACGTTCCCTCCCGTTCATCGAGCAGGCCCAAATGAGCAAGTCGGCTGAGCTGCGCCTGTGCGGTATTGACATCGAGTCTGAATAGGCGTGCTTGGCCGGCAGCGTCGATCCAGCCTTCGCGCGCGATCTGGTAGAGGTTGACCAAGATGTCGTCTGGAAGTCGCCTCACGCGCGCGTACGGAGAAGCTGGGATTGGCCCGACCTGCACGATGTCGTCCTGAACGCTTCGGATCGAGGCCAACCAGAGTCGGAGCGCGTCGCGTATCAGACCGCCGGTCGCCTCGTGCAGCTCATGAAAGTATCGGTCGTACGGCCGGCGAATGCGGCTGGCGCTCCGGGCGAACAGTCCTTCAATTGGTGAGCCGTCGCCACGATCGAACGCGTGCTCGAAGCCGCTCAACCGGTGTCTTGCGATGACCGCCGCTTGCAACTCTGCCTCGTTCAGGGGCTCGAGCAGGATGAGCTCAGGGAACGCGTCGCGAAGCGGCGCGACGGTCGAAGCGAAGTTCCAGAACAATACGGCCCCATGGGCCAACCAGCGTCGCCGTCCGCCCTCCTCGATGATGCCCTTGACGAAGCGGCGAAGCGGGTCGAAGCCGCCCGGGGCCATCGAGAGCATCCAGTGAAGCCCGTCCACGACGACGAGCTGGCCCTCGGGCGCGTCCTGGAAGATCACATCGACATCCTCGACCGTAACCGGGGCGCTGAATGCCACGCGTTTCACGTTCTTCCAGCGGCGACTTCGGACGATGGCGCTGGAGACCGCCGCCTTGCCGACTCCGTCGACACCCACAAGCGCAACAGATCGAAGTCGGCCTCGAATCTCGCTCGAGAGCACCGCCTCTGCGCGCCGGATTTCCTCGTCGCGACCCGTCAGTACGTCACCTGCCTCCATCGTGTCGGCGGCGAACAGGCGCCGGTAGACCAAGGGAAGGTCCGCCGCCACCGCCGGAGCGGCAAACGTGCCGGCAGAGAGTGCCTCGCTGGGCAACGCACCCGTCAGACCGAGGCGCTCGCTCCATCGTTCCAGCCGTTCCTCTCCGAAGAGCGCCCGAAGCGCCCCGCGAGCCTGTCCTTTCAGGCGCTTGATCCGAGGCTCACGCTCGGACCCCTCAATCATTCGAATTCCACTGGCCGCTCGTCGCATCGCTTCGAGCCGCGACTTGCTGAACGAGCCTTCGGCGAGCTCTCCCCGTAGGGTTTGCAGGGTACCGAGGGCGGCGTCGTGCATCTGGGTTTCAATCATCGAAGGCCAGCCCGTGGCTTCAGCCCGAATCTCTTCGAGGGAGTTGTAGCTGCGCTCGAGCTGTCCATAGACCATGTCATGGAGCAGGGCGTGCATCTCTTCGGGAATCGGCTCGTCGTGAACGACCTCGAGCTCGGCGGTTGCCAACTCGACATTGAACGCCACGACGCGCTCGAGCTCTTGCAGTAGGTTCGCCAGGGGCTGGACGCGCTCAGCCAGCTCGCGCCGGCTCGCAATCAGCTTCGGTGCCACCCGACTGTCGATGTAGGTGAGCACTACCTCCCGAAAGGGCACCTCGACCTCCGGGAGCGGGGTCGGCAAACGCCACTCGCCGGTTTGACGTTGACCGACAGTCACCCGATATCGCGGGGTCAGGCCGCGGCAAGCGTCGACCAAGGTATCGAGCAACGGCGCGATCTTGGTGTCGTCGCTCAGGTCTTGGAAGAGCTCCGTGGTGACACGGGCGGCTTCGGCAGTCACCTTGCTGGTCGCCTCGGTTGCCCCGCGGAGCGAGGCGGCGAGCCGATCCCCCGAGCAATCGCGCTCAATCTCTGTGTTCAGCTCCGTCAGCGTAGCATGAAGCGTGTCGCTCACACGCGAGACTTGCGAAAGCGCTCGGCGCTTCACCGTGTTGGTGAGTCGCAAGACGTACTCGGCGACGTTGTCCTTGATCCGCGCTTCGAGTCCGAGCAGCTCCAACTCCATGGCGAGCGAGGAGTATTCGGCGGAGCTCGCCTTTCGAAGGTTGGCGAGATCCTTGGTGAGAGTCTCCATCGCGCGCATGCGAGTCGCGAAACGGCGGCTCGTTCGGCGCTGGCTCGTAGGCAGGTCGAGCGTCCCGAACGTCGGGAGGTCCTTCTTCATCTCGACGAGGCCACTCGCCAACGCGCTGGCCGCACGATACGTGCCGTCTCCCGTGATGCGGACGATCTCGTCCAACGCGAGCGAGAGCTCATCCTCCACGTCGTGACGGAGTCGGACGAGCTGGGCTTCGAGATCCGCGTGGGGCGAGCGTGCCACTTCGACGATGTCGTCGTACCCCGCATTGACTCCGTCGAAGAGGCTTCGCGTCCGGGCGGCGAGGTGGCGATCGGCTTCGACGAAGAGCGCCGCCAGACCCTCGAGACGGGCCGGCGCGTCGTAGGAGAGATGAAAACGCCCCAGCGCCCGCAGTCGGACCTCGCGCGTGGGAGCGCTTTGGCCGAAGGCTTTGCGCCAAGCTCTTCTTGCGCGAAGAACCTGACGCCTCAGTCGCTTCCAAAGCGAATCGCCCGCCTTGGGTTGGTACGAGAGGTCTTCGTAGGGCGCCGTGACGACCTCAGGTAGCTCTTCGACCAGCGCGTCTACGTGCTCCAACGTGGTCTCCGGCGTCCAGGTGAGCTTCGAGAGTGTAACCGAGCGTCCAAGCACGATCCCGCGCCAGTGAGCGGCCAGATCGGATTGAGCCGAGCGCAGCGTCGTCACCAGCCCGGTGCGTTCCGAGCCGTCCTCGGCGCGTGCCAGGACCGTCAGCCGCCGGTGGTGGCGCAAGAACTCGCGTCGTAGGTCTCGCAGATACTTGCCAGCCTCGACTTGGAACTCGCGAAGCGGTCCGGTCGATACGTCACGAACGATGCTCTGAAGGTCGCCCGCGAAGTCCTGGATCCGATTGTTCATCTCGGCGCTCTTCGTTTCCAAGGCGGCGCCCCAGAGGTCCTTCTCGGCCACGTGCTCGGGCCAGGGCTCGAGTTGCTTGAACTTGCCCTCTTCGGCATCGATTCGCATCGAAGGAGGCCGCACGGACAGGTGCCCCGTCGGCGCAATCGATTTTCGACCCCCGGTCCCCTCGCCACTGAGAGTCAGGCCAATCTTGAACATCACGGGGCCGATCAACTCGTTGATCGCGACGGCCCCGATGATCAGGGTTTCGAGCGAACGCCCGATGGCGCCGAAAGTGTTGCCAACGATCGCAGCGAGCAGGATCGAGACCCCTGCCTGGGACACGAAGCCCATCCATCCGAACGTCTGGGTCGCTTCGTCGGCCTTGCCGAGCCGTGCGCCGACCTTGGTCCCGGAGTAAATGGCGAACGCACGCACGCCGACCAAGGCCACCGCGAACAGGGCCACCTGTCTTAGCTCTTCCAGATGAAGCTTGGCCCCCGCGAGTGTGAAGAATACCACGTAGACCGGCAGCGACAGGCGCTCGACCGCTTCGATGAGTTGGCGGCCCGATTGCGAGAAATTCGATACACCGAAGCCGGCTGCGAGAAAGACGAGCACAAGGTCCCAGTCCAGTTGGTTCGCGATGAACGCGACCAGGTAGACGACGCCGACGACGAAGATCAGAAGCTCTTGATTGACAAACCGGATGTAGAGCGCCATCAGGCCGCCAACGACCACCGCCCCGAATACGATCGAGAAGACGATGTGTTGGAGGAGGTACGCCGCAATGCCGCCCTCCATCGCGGTGACGCCAATTCTCTCAGCGACGATCACTGAGGCGATCGCGAACGCGACGACGACAACCACATCTTTGAGCACGACGACGGACAGGACATTCCTGGTCATCATTCCGACCGCGCGCGACTCCATGATCACAGCGATCGTGGCGGCGGGGGAGGTTGCCAAAGACACCGAGGCGACCATCGCACCGACTGCCAACGCCGCAGCCATGGGTAAGCCCTCGATGCCTGGCAAGACTACGAAAGGTACCGCGCCGGATATCAGCCAGAAGAATCCCGTCACGAAAAGACCAATGAACACGATCTGAGCAGCGAGGATCGAGACAATCGCGCGGAGCCCCTTCCTGAGCGCCGCGAGCTTGAGCTCGCCACCGGCGGTGAGCGCGATCAGAGCAACGGCAAGAGTGTCGAGTAGACTGAGCTGTTCGATGACTTCCGCGTTGAGAATGCCCTTGTCGAACGGGGCTGGGAGATTGAGGCTCGTTAGCGCTCGAGCGAGCGAAGGACCGAACACGAGACCGGCGGTCAAATAGCCCGTGATGTGCGGCAAGCGGATCTGTCCGACGAGTCCACCGATCGTGTAGCTCGCTAGGACGACAAAACCGAGGGCCAGCATGCCGCTCGGGTCAAACAGATGCTGGGCGAATTGCTCGAATTGGTAGAGCGCCACCATGCCGAACAAAAGGAGCACGATCACCGTGATTTGGCGCCGTGTGTGAGCCTCCTCGCCAGGGGGAGGCATGCTGTACGAGCCCGCCATCAGCGCCTCCAGAACCCCGGTACGACGAGCGCGAACAACGTGAAGAACTCGAGCCGTCCGAGTAGCATGGCGATCGAGAAGAAAAGCTTGCTGCCCGCCGAATACGCCGAGAAGTTGTCCGGTCCCAGGTGGAAAGGTGCCGGGCCCATGTTGGACAGGCAAGTCAGCACCGCGCCGAACGCCGTGGGAGCCGGGACACCATCGACCAGCGTCACGAAGAGAAGGCCGAACGCAATACAGCCCATGTAGATCAAGCAGAACGAGGCCACGTCGGCGAGGACTTCATTGCTGATCGAGACCTTGCCCATTCGAACGACTTGCACGGTAGCGGGGCGGAAGCTCTTCTGAACCTGGGAGACGGCCCGCTTTCCCATCAGCACTGCGCGCTCGATTTTCATCCCGCCTGCGGTCGACCCGGAGCAGCCGCCGATGAACATCAGGAGAACTATGACGGTCAGCGCGGTCGAGCTATAGGCGCTGTAGTCGTCGGTGCCGTATCCGGTGGAAGAGATCGTCGTCGCCACCATGAAGAAGGAGTACCGGAACGAGGTGAGGACCTCGTCGTGCACGTTGAGGTTTAGGACGGTCAGCACGATCACCGATAGAACCGCGATTGCCACGTACCAGCGGAACTCGATGTTTCGGACGAGTGACTTCCAGCTGCCCGTCCGAAGAACGGCATAGTAGAGGCCGTAGTTCACACTGCCAATCAGCATGAAGCAGGCGATCACGTACTCGATTGGGGCGCTGTGGAAGCCACCCACAGAGCTGTCGAGGGTCGAGAAACCGCCCGTCGACATCGTGGTGAACGCGTGGCACACGGCGTCGAATAGATCGAGGCCCAGGAGCTTGAGCAGTGCGATCTCGATGAGGGTGAAGGCGCCGTACAGCTTCCACAAGGTGAATGACGTTTCGGCGATTCGCGGCCTCAACCCTTCGGCCGTCGTCCCTGACACCTCTCCGCGAAATAGGTGTTTGCCCCCGGCTCCGAGGTTCGGGAAGACCGCGACGAATAGGACGACGATACCCATTCCGCCGAGCCACTGAATTAGGGAGCGCCAAAGCAACAGCGGGCGTGACAAACGTGCCTCGATGTCGGAGACCACCGTTGCGCCCGTGGTCGTAAGCCCGCTGACCGACTCGAAAAACGCGTCCGCTCCCGACATGCCCGCACCCAGCATGAACGGAACCGCGCCGCATGCTCCGGCTGCAATCCAGATCACGCTCACGGCGAGCAAGGCTTCACGGCGCGAGATTCGCTCGGAGACGAATCGACTTCCATAGAGAAACGCGCTGAGACCGATCGTCGCAACGATGATTGCCGACAGTGCCAGCGCTGCAGCGCCACCCTGAGGACGAGTTGGGTCAGGTGCGAACTGGTCCCACACCATGGCGACCCCTGCGCATAGGGCGATCATCACACCGATACCGAGGACGACCGCCCCGACCGGTCGGATGACGCCGCGAAAATCTCGCGACTGTCCGCTCACTCGCCCCTCGGTCGAAAGAGCCGTTCGACGGTTGGCCGGGCCCCCTTCGTCGTCATCAGGATCACGCGGTCTCCGGGATGCACGACGTCCTTGCCGCGTGGAATGATCACTTCATCGCCGTGCACGATCGCCGCCAGCAGGGAGCCCCGGGGCAGGTTCATTCGGTGCAGCGGCTTGTTGACCGCGCGGCACCGCGGGCTGGCCGTGAGCTCGACTACCTCCGCTTGACCGTCTTCGAGCATAGTCAGACTGTGAAGGGCACCGCCACGGGAAAAGCGGAGGATCTCGTCCGAGGCCACGGTGCGCGGGGAAAGAACGATATCGATGCCGAGCTGACGGTAGATCGAGGTGTAGTCGGCCCGCTGAACGATGGTTGCGGTGCGCTTGCAACCGGCGCGCTGTGCGAGAAGCGCGGCCATCAGATTGATCTCGTCTTGCCTCGTGACTGCAGCGAACAGGTCGTAAGTACCCACCTCTTCTTCGTCGAGAAGGGCGCGATCGGTGCCATCGCCGTGCACCACCTCCATCCCTTGGAACTCCGCGCTGACTTCCTCTGCAGTGGCGAGATCGCTTTCGATCATCATGACTGTCGCCTCCTGCTGCAGCAGCTCGCGGGCCAGCGCCTTGCCGACGACTCCGCCGCCAACGATACACACGCGGCGTGCCTCGCGCTCCTTGCTGAACAGCCGCTCCGCGGCAAGCACGCCTTCGGGCCGCCCGATCAAGTAGACGCGATCGCCTTTCACCAGAACGTCCGCGCCGCCGGGAACGAACAACTCTCCGTCACGGACCACAGCGCTTACCAGCGTGTGCGGGGGAAGCTCGACTGCCGAGAGAGGTTTGTTGAGGATTCGCGACTCCTCGAGATCGATTTGCACGAGCTCGAGCCTATCCTGCGCCAGGTCCACGACATCCGATGCGCCATACGACCGAGCGATTCGGCTGAGCTCCTGGGCGACGAGGACACGGGGGTTGACCACGACGTCGACCCCTAGCAATCCGTAGCGAATGCCTTCAGTCCACTCGGACCAGGCCGTCCCTTGGACACGAGCCACCACGTGTTTCGCCCCGAGCTGTTTCGCAGCGAGCGCGGCGATCAGGTTCATCTCGTCATGGTCGGTCACCGTCACGACTAGGTCCGCTCGAGCCACTCCGGCGACCTTCAGGAGGGTCTCGCTGGCGCCGTAGCCGACGATCGAAGCGACGTCGAAGTGCTCCTCGGCGTACTGGACGGCTTTGGCGCTCGTGTCGACGGCGATGATGTCGTGTCCTTCTTTGTCGAGGACGCTCAGCAAGTGACGGCCCACTTCCCCGAGACCTATGATGACGATGTTCATCTCGCGGCTACCTCTATCGAAGTTCGGGAATCGGCGTCCTTGATCTCGCGCTGAATTTCACCTTCGTCGGCGAGTAAGCCTCGCAGCAGTCGCGGCGCGATCAGATCATTCAGGATCATCGAGCCGAGTACGACGGAGTACGCGATCTTTGCAGCGTCTCCCTCATAGACGAGACGGAACGAGACCGCCATGGCCAGCGTGACGTCGCCGTGCGCCAGGAGCCCACGGAACAAGTCCTTTCGAAGACTGCCCCCCCACCCGGCAATGGCGCTCGCCAACCACTTGGCGCCGGTACGAGCAACGAGAAATGCGCCCAGAGCGATCAGCGTCGGCCAAAGCTCCGTCGGTTCCCAGAGCGCACCCGCGAAGACCATGAGCACAATTGCCATGGGGCGTTCGGTCGACTCGAGCGTGGTGTGTAGAAGCTGCCCGCCACGCGCGAAATTCACCAGGACGAACCCCATCCAGAGGTTGACCGCCAAGGGCGAGAGCTCGAGGAAGTACGCGCCCCCCGATGCAAAGGCGATGATTCCCACCAGCGCCAAGAACCTGGAGTTGTCCGACTCGTCGCCGGCAAGGAAGAGAGAAAACAGGAACCCCAGCGCGCCCCCGAGCAGGACCGTGACCCAGGCCCACAGCGACGGGGAGTAAATCCGTGCTTGAGGCGCGTTTTCGTGGAAAACACAGAAGATCAGGCCGAACGCCAGGATGACGAGGATGTCGCCGAGCCGCGTTCCGTTTCGCAACAGCGGGGCGAGCCGGCCACTGATCTCATAGCGCCTCGCGAGCAGGTCGAATGGCTCGGTAGAATCAGCGGCCGCGAAACACGCCAGTGCCGCTGCGCTCAGCGCCGCGTCCCGCGACGCGGAGACGACCCATCCGGAGTCCGTAAAGAAATAGTACGCGCCGAAACCGACCGTGACACCCGGCAGTAGGTGATGCAGGAACACGACCCGCCAAGTCGCAGGGTCGAGCTTCTGAAGGCTGGCAAAGTCGAAATCCGTCCCCCTGAGCAGTCCGACCCAGCCTGCTGCCAACGCGATGACCGGCAGTAAGCCCGCCACGTTGTCGAGCGCATGGATCGCGGGGAATGCCGGGCCAAGTAGGAACCCGAGAAGGAGATACTCGGCGCCGCTCACGACCAGGAAGCGCCGTTGCAGACGTTCCACGACGTTGTGCGCGAGGACGTACGCAACGCCGATCACGATCACCAGCATGACGACGGTCCCCAGCTCGCCCGCCCCCTCGGTTCGTGAAGACCCCTCAGCCGCGTGCGCAACGCCCGCTCGCGCCGCCCAAGCGAACGGCACTGCCGCCACCGCCAGCTTCCCCAGCATATCGGTCTGATTGTGAAGAAGAAGGCGCTCGAGCGGTAGTTTCGGGCTGGACAGGTGTTTAGGTCGTTCAGCCGTGCTAAGTTCGGAGGCCGTCCAGCACGATTGAAATCAGGCTTCTCGTCGTTTCGATCGGATCGATCTCCACCTGCTTGCGCACGGATGCCAGGGCGAGCGCCTCGACCGCGCCAAGCACGGCCAGCGCACTGACACGAGGGTCCGCAACCGTGACCAGCTTTCGATCGACGGCGATCTGGCTGAGGGTCATCGCGCGCCCGTCGACCTCATCGGCGAGGTCGGAGATCGCCTGGCGCGCCGTCGTCGCCGGCGCACGCCGCTCCTGCAAGTACAGACACATTGCGTCGGGGTGCATCGCTAGAGCGCCGATGAGACTATTCCCAAGCTGCCCATAGGCGGCGACTGCGTCCTTTCGTCCGTTTGCTTTTCGGAGCTCGACATCGCACCTCTGGATCGCTTCACGAGTGGCGGTGGCCACTGGCTCGATGACCGCTTCCACCAGGTCGGCTTTGTCTCGAAAGTACCTGTAGAAGTTGCCTTTTGCCATTCCGGCCTCGCGGGCGACTTCGTCGATCGTGACCGCTTCGATCCCTCGCTCCAAAAACAGCGACAGCCCTGCCTCGACCAGGTCTTGGACGCGCTTGCGCCGGTTGATGTCTCGCTTGCCGCCAAAAGCTCCTGGCCTCTCGCTCGGACCAATGCGCCGCGGCTGTCGTTCATCGTCCATCCGGTTGCTCCTAAAACGGGGTGAGCCGCTACGACGAGGCATTATGGGGCAGCGGAAGCTCAGGTAAAGAGCGTTTCACGAAAATATTGCGCCGAACCGGCCTGCTTTTGAGCAGATCGTCGAAATTCGCGGAAAGCGTCACAATTCCGATCGTTAGGCGTGATTGACAGTGAGGTTGCCCCCACCTAAGAGTTTGAGCTGGGACCCCTCCGGAGCACTGGATGACTTTGCCGGTTCGCAAACCTGATTGGCTGCGCGTGCGCCTCCCCGCGGGGCCGCAGCAGGATGAATTCAGCCGCTTGAAGGCCCGATTCCGGGGTCGGGGGCTGCATACGGTTTGCGAGGAGGCCCGCTGCCCCAACATCTTCGAATGTTGGGGTCAGGGCACCGCGACGGTCATGATCCTGGGCGAGACCTGCACCAGAGGCTGCCGGTTCTGCTCCGTCAACACGGGCAAGCCGGGCGGGTTCGTCGATCCAGAAGAGCCAGAAAACACCGCCCTGGCGCTGGCAGAGATGGGGCTCGCATACGTGGTCCTCACGATGGTCGATCGCGATGACCTCAGCGACGGAGGTGCAGCCCACGTTGCGCGGACGGTCCGGCGCATCCGGCATCACAGCCCCGGGCTTCGCGTCGAAACACTCGTAGGCGACTTTCAGGGCCATCACCCCGACATTCGAACGGTCGTTCACGAAGGACACCCCGATGTCTTTGCGCACAACGTCGAGGTCGTGCCGCGCCTGCAGCGTCCGATTCGCGATTCGCGCTGTTCCTGGGACCGTTCGGTGGGTGTTCTGGCCACCGCCAAAGCACTTGGCGCTTCGATCACCAAGTCGTCGTTGATGGTCGGCCTGGGCGAAGAACGCAAAGAGGTGCTCGAATCGATGCAGCTCCTCAGGGACGCCGACGTCGACGTGCTGACGATTGGGCAGTACCTGCGGCCCACGAAGCGCCACGCGCCGGTGCAACGCTACGTCGAGCCGAAGGAGTTCGCTGACTACGAGCAAGCGGGGCTCCAGATGGGCTTTCGTTTCGTTGCATCGGGACCCCTGGTTCGGTCGAGCTACCGCGCCGCAGAGTTGTTTCTCACGGGGGCGCTCGCGCGAGGCCCGCTTGCCGACAATGTTGCTCCGATGGATCGCTACGGTAGGAAACGAAAGCTCGCCGTGCTCACCTGAGGGAGGATATGCAGGCCATTC
>JBAVOF010000479.1:0-8219 GCA_049691835.1 Polyangiales bacterium | reverse complement strand
GCTTCGTCGTATCGCGCACGTCCGCCAGTACCTCGGGGACCGGCTACGCACGTGCAATATGGCGCGCATCGTGGACCCCGACGCCATGCCCTTGATCGCGATTCGCATGCAGATCCTGACACGGAAGAGCCTCGGCGGCATTCAAGTCGACCTCGATGCGAAGGTATTGGACAAGAGTGGCAACGCCATCCCAAATCTCTTCGCCGTTGGCGAGGCCTGCGGATTCGGCGGCGGCGGGATGCACGGAAAGCGCGCGCTCGAGGGAACATTCCTCGGAGGCTGCGTGTATTCAGGCCGCGTTGCCGCACGAGCGATCAACAGCGGCCAAGGTGTGAGGTAACCGGTGAAGCAAAGCGGAGCATGGTTGACGGCACGTGCGCTCGAAAACATCGGAGTCAAGTACACGTTCGGCATTCCAGGTGTCCACAACACCGAGATCTACGACCAACTCAACCGCAGCGAGCAGATCACGCCGATGCTCGTGACCCACGAGCAGGGCGCAAGCTTCATGGGTGAGGCGTTTAGCCGCGTCGGCGACAGCATTGGTTGCCTTCTGATCGTCCCCGCGGCCGGTATGACACACGCGATGAGCGGGATTGGTGAAGCCTACCTCGACGGGGTGCCCCTGCTCGTGATTTCCGGTGGGATCCGCCGCGACTCTGGGCGGCACTACCAACTCCATGAGCTCGATCAGCAACGTGTGCTCGACGGCATCACCAAGGCAGCCTTCCTGGTCGACAAGCACGACGCCGTCGTCCCGACGATTTACAAGGCGTACGAGATCGCGACCTCCGGCCTGCCGGGGCCGGTCTTCGTCGAGATTGCGGGCGACGTGCAGATGTTCACCGCGGAGGTCGGTGAGGTGCCGCGATTCGTGCCTAGCTATCGGGCGCCCACGCCCGATCCCGCACTCATCAGGCGAGCGGTCCAGCTTCTGCGCAACGCGAAGCTACCCGGCATGTATCTCGGCTGGGGGGCGCGAGAGGCCACGAAGTGGAGCACCGAAGTGGCCGAGCTCTTGGGCGCCCCAGTATCGACGACGCTGCAAGGCGTCAGCGTGTTTCCACACGACCACGTGCTGCACACTGGTTTTGGCTTCGGCCCATCGGCGGTGCCGGCCGCGCGCAAGGCGTTCGAGGGTGTCGACTGCCTCCTTGCCGTCGGTGTGCGGTTCGCCGAGCTAGCCACCGGGAGCTACGGCATGCCGATTCCGGAAACACTGATCCACGCCGACATCGACCCCGAGGTGTTCAGCAAGAACTACCCGGCGACGGTGGCGATTAAGGCGGACGGCGAGCTCTTCATGATGGCCCTGCTCGAGGCCCTCAAGAAGGAACGTTTCAGCCCGCCCGATCGGAGCGACCTCGAAGAGCGCATAGCCCAAGAAAAGAAAGCCTTTTTCGCGAGCTGGACCAGCAAGGTCAACGAGGAGAAGGTCAGCCCCGGTATCTTCTTTCGGCAGCTCCGCAAGAAACTCGACCGCGATGCGTACATCGTGGTGGACGACGGGAATCACACCTTCCTGACCGCCGAGCAGTTTCCGGTCTACGAGTCCAAGCATCTCATCTCCCCCACCGACTTCAACTGCATGGGCTACTGCGTGCCAGGGACCATCGGGGTGAAGCTGGCACATCCTGACAAGCAGGTCTGCGGGATCGTCGGCGACGGAGCCTTCATGATGACGGCGTTAGAGATCGTCACGGCGACGACGAACGCGCTGGGAGCGGTCTTCTTCGTCTTTCATGATGGGGAGCTCGCGCAGATATCGCAATTCCAGGCGATTCCGCTGAAGGACAAGACTTGCACAATCACCGGCGAATTGCAGATCGAAGGTGTAGCGATGGCCACCGGTGCGGCTTACGTGAAGATGGACGATGATCTGGCTGTCGATCGTGCTATCGACGAGGCGCTCGCGATCGCTGAAACAGGACGCCCCGTGATCGTCGACGTGAACATCGATTACTCGCGTAAGAGCGTATTTACGCAAGGGGTGGTCAAGGTCAACCTCGGCCGCTTTCCCCTAAGTCAGAAGGTTCGTTATCTCGGACGCGCCCTCAAACGCCACACCATCGGATGAGGCTTTCCATGTTGCACCGTGCAATCCTGCTCGTTTACTCGCTTCTGGCGTGGAGCATGCTCGGCCTGCCCCCCTCGGCAGCGGCCGAGCCACCGCCGGTCAAGCCCATCGTACCGACGAACATCGACCAAACGCCGGTGCTGGTGCCGATCCCGAACGCGCGGGTCACCGCCACGGGCCTCCTCATCGGCGGCCAACCCTCCCCCGAACAGCTCAAGGCGATTCAGCAGGCGGGTTACCGGACCGTGGTCAACCTCCGGCCTCCGAGCGAGCTCGGCGACGAGGGCGAAGAGGCAGCTGTGGAACGGATGGGGATGAATTATGTGTCGATTCCGGTTCGAGGCGCCGCTGGGCTCACCGAGGGTAACGCGCGCGCTCTGGCCAAGGTCATCGACGACGAGGACGCGCGTCCTGCGGTTGTGCACTGCAGCACGGGGCAGCGGGTGAGCGCGCTGCTCGGCCTGAAGGCGTTCGTCGTCGATCGCATGAGCCCCGCGGCGGCGATGGACCTGGCGAAAAGCTTGGGCATCACGACGCTGGAGGCGGCGCTCCGCGCGCGGATCGCCGAGATCTGCAAAACCGATAAATCGCGAAACTGCGGGGATTTGCAATGAGCAAGAAGCCCAAAGCCTTGGTTCTGCTCGCTCCGGGCAGCGAAGAAATCGAAGCTGTGATCACCATCGACGTCTTGCGTCGGGGCGATATCGAGGTGACGGTGGCAGGTGTCGATGGGCCCGGGCCGATTCGATGCAGCCGGGGTGTCGTGATCACGCCCGATGTTGCGCTCGACGCGGTCGAGGGCGACTTCGACATCGTCGTCCTCCCGGGCGGTGCCGAAGGGGCGCAGCGGTTGGCCAAGTCCCCGAAGGTCGGAGAGATTCTTCGCGAACACGAAAAGAGCGGTCGCTGGGTCGGCGCGATTTGTGCCGCGCCGATCGCGTTGCGGGCTCACCGGGTTTTCCAGCACCGTCAGCTCACGAGCCATCCGAGCGTCAAGGAGCTCCTCCAAGATTGGGGCGAGTACAGCGAGCATTCGGTGGTCGCCGATGGCAACTTGATCACGAGCCGTGGCCCCGGCACGGCGTTCGCATTTGCGTTGCGCATCGTCGGTACGCTCACGGACGCGCAGCGAATGGTAGAAGTCCGCGCGCCAATGATGTTTCCAGTCCAGGTTTCTTAGCGCGGTGGCTCGGGCGGCCGCGTCATTCGCGGTCGAACCGAAACCTTGGCTCTTGCCACGTAGGACAGGAGCTTCTGGATGGGAGTCCCGATCAGGAACCCTGGCGCCGTGGGCGTTCGGTCGGGCTCCGGGACCGGCAGCGTCGCGATCATCGCGCCGTCTCCCGAGTACCGAAAGGTCACCTCCGGACTGAGCGACTCGATCATGCGCCTCGATGCGGTGTTGTCGGCCAGGAGCTCGTTGCGAAACCAGCGAATGTCACGCTCCCAAGCCGCCTCGATCAATCGTTGCAATAGGACCGACCCGAGGCCCTTGCCTTGATAGGCGTCGAGGACGGTCACAGCCGCTTCGGCGGTGTCCGGATGGTCGATCAAGCGCACGAACCGTGCGCTCCCGACGCCCTCGTCCTTCGACATCAGGTGCTGTCGAACCGCACCAATCGCGAAGTGATCGACCCCGTCGACCTCGGTGAGGTAGCGAAGCTCTCTCTCGGTCAGCTTGGATTTCTGCGCCATGAACCGTGCGTACCGCGACTCCGGCGAGAGCTGTTCAAAGGCGTCGAGGAGGATCTCCTTGTCCTCGGGACGGATCAGGCGCAGATGGATGCGTTGCCCGTCCGCTAACTGAACGACTTCTTCGTACGAGTCGTCATACCGATAGCCGTTCGCCGCATCCCCCATAGCCAGCCCAGCCTAGAATCGATCGAGCGCTCGCACAACTGCATCCATCGCGGTGGCGGCCCCCGCTCGAAGTCGGTAATCGACGAGGTGAGACACTTCACTGACGCCAGGGTTGATTTCGACGGTCAGCGCACCCCGGCGGCGGGCGTCGATGACAGGCTCGGCGATGTACGGAAACACGCTCGTCGTTCCGATGCTGAAAACCGCATCGAATCCGCGCAGCAACTGCTCTTGCAACAACTTGGTGCGGTCGAACGGAAGCATCTCACCAAACAAGACCACCTCGGGTCGCACCAGGGATGCGCACTCGGGACAAGCCGGCGGGATGTCGAGCCCCGCATAGCTCGTCACGCGCCAGCGATGACCGCAACGCGTGCAAGCCAACCGATGCACGTCGCCGTGAATGTCGATGATGTGCTGACTGCCCGCGGCGTGGTGCAAGCCATCTACGTTCTGCGTCAGCGTCCACACGCGGCCGAAACGGCGCTCGAGCTCCGCGATCACCTGGTGCGCGCGGTTGGGGCCCGCATGCCGGCATGCGCTTTCGATCTGGTGAATGTACTTCCACGTTAGCGCCGGATCGCGCCGGAACATCGCACCGGAGAGCGCGGCTTCGATGGGGATTCCGTCGTCCGTCTCGGCCTGTTCGTAAAGCCCGCCGATGCCTCGGTAGGTGGGCAGACCCGAGTCCGCGGAAACACCGGCACCGGTGACGAAAAGAATGCTCCGGCTGTCGCGTAGGCGCCGGGCGATTTCGGAGATGACCTGCTCCTCCACGGGGCCTGACTATCGTATTCGCCGGCCGTCGCCAAGCCCGAGTCGCCGGGGGACTACCAGGGACGCTCCAAGCTCTCTATGAAGGGGGTATGCTCTTCCGCTCCGACAAGAAGCTTCGAATGCCGGCCCCAGACCAAGCGCTCCCAGGACGCGCTGCCAAGATGCCGGTCGCCGCGCGCCATTTCGTCCTGGACGCTCCCCTGCAAGGGCCATTTCCCGATGGCACCCGCATGGCGATGTTTGGCCTCGGTTGTTTTTGGGGCGCCGAACGAAAGTTTTGGCAAGCTGACGGTGTGTACACGACGGCCGTGGGCTATGCAGCCGGCCACACGCCAAACCCAACCTACGAAGAGGTTTGCTCCGGCCTCACCGGCCACAACGAAGTCGTGCTCGTTGTGTATCGCCCGGCTGCGGTCGGTTATGAACGGCTCCTCGAGATCTTCTGGGAGAGCCACGACCCGACCCAGGGCATGCGACAAGGCAACGACCGAGGCACGCAGTACCGGTCCGGTGTCTACTACTTCGACGAATCGCAGCACCAACTCGCCATGGAGTCGCGGCAGCGCTACCAGCGTGCGCTTGGCGATGCGGGCTACGGCGCCATCACGACCGAGATCGTTGCGGCTCCGCCGTTCTACTACGCCGAGGATTACCACCAGCAGTACTTGGCAAAGAATCCGGCCGGCTACTGCGGCTTGGGAGGCACCGGTGTGCTCTGCCAATCCGACTCAGGGTAGATCGCAAGCAAACCGATGAACGGTTCGGTTTTCCCTGGCGATTCGTTCACCGTTCGAATCTTTTTTGGTTGACGTATCAACGGGCTTTCCATGTATGCTGCGCCCACCCGCAAGGCAGCGCG
Source organism: Polyangiales bacterium (assembly GCA_049691835.1). Classification (GTDB taxonomy): domain Bacteria; phylum Myxococcota_A; class Polyangia; order Polyangiales; family Houyiibacteriaceae; genus SG8-38. The sequence goes on along the minus strand of JBAVOF010000479.1, from coordinate 2,646 downwards.
ATTGGCGGAGGAGCCCCGTAATGAATCACAAACTACTGATCGCGTGCCTTCTCACGGGCCTGCTCACTCCGACCCTTGCGAGCGCAAATCCGGAACCCACGGCCTACGACAGCCGCAGCGTCGGAATGGGCCTCACCGGCGTGACGTTCCTACAGCGGCCCGCCGCCCTGGCTCTCAATCCCGCGAACCTCGAAGGCATCCCGAAGCTGGGGTTCACGTTCAACTTCACCAACCTCCTGGTGAACCAGACCGCGCCGGTGCAGGGTCCCAACACCAGCGTCTCTTCGGGTTTGGGCTACGGACCGCTTCCGTCAGGTTTCATCGCTGGGCGAATCGCTCCCCGGGTCGTGTTTGCGGGAGGCATCTACATCGAGACCGGCTACGGGTCGTCGTTCAGTGGCGTCACTTGCCTCGATGGCGATCCGGTTGGCCCAGCCCCTGACTACGAGCCCAACAACGATACCAACCCGGGTCCCGGTCAGTGCACCAACCCGGAGCCTCAGAACCTCGACGTGACGTTTTTCGTCGGCGAGTTTGCCGCTGGCTTCTCGTTCCGCGTCCACGAGAAGTTCTGGCTCGGCGTTGCGTTGCGGCTGCCGTTCTCCAAGCAGACCGCGGACCTGTACCAGAACGTTGGCGCCGCGCTCGGTTTCAGCAGCTACGGGCGGGTGAAGAACGACCTCGGCGGCATGGGGTTCCCGTCACCGAAGATCGGCTTCACTTGGAAACCTCACAAGAAGATCAACGTCAGCTTGGTGTACCGCATGTACTCCAAGATCAGTCTGACGGGGACTACCGAAACCGACCTTCTTCCTGGACAAGTCCTGAACGCTTCGTCGACCTGGAACATCCCAAACGCGCTTGCGTACGGGATCTCCTATCAAGCGACGAGCCACGCGCTCCTGGCGCTGGAAGGCCGATCGCAGTTCCACGCAGCGAAAAAGACGGGAAACCAAAATCAAACGGTGACGGCGAGCGACCCGAACGGCCTTCTGCCCGAGTTCGTCACTGTCGTTCCCTTCGGCTGGAAGAACGTCTGGAGTGTCAAGGTTGGGTTTGAGTATCGCTTCACCAAGGACGTGTTGGCGCTGCGATTGGGCGCCAACATCGCGGAGTCCGCAACGACCGGAGCCTTCGCACAGTATTTCACACCGCCTCCGGGCCTGAGCGGCAACTTGTCGGGCGGCCTCGGCTTCTACTGGAAAGATCGAAACAACCCGGCGATCAAGGACAAGTATCAGCTCGATTTGGCGGGCGCGTTCGCGTTCACGACGGGAACCATCGGCGACGAGTATATCCGCACCGTAGCGCAGGTTCCGGGAACCAACCCGGCTCAGGACGTGCTCCTTTGCTCGAATGAGCAGGTGGTGCGAACCGGTTGCCCAGGCGACTACAAGGTGCTGACTTACTGGGCATCCTTGTCGTTCTCTATTCTGTACTAGCCGGCTCGATCGGCACACCCAGAATCGGTGCATAGAGCATCCGGTCCCGGCGCTTCCACCAATCGCCCGTGGCCCTGCGCTCGGCGCGGTCGGTGAATTCGTAGCGGTAGATGAGCGCGCGCACCTGTTTCGGAGGGCCCTCGGGAAACGGATTGTCGTCCAGGAGCGCCAGGACGCTGGGCTCTCCTTGCAGGAGCCGCCTCATCAGGTTTCCGAGCCAGGCGTTCATTCGGTAGTCGCCCAGCGCGGCAAACCAGATCTGCCAATCGAGCCGCGGCTGGTGCGGAGCGACCCAGACAGGAGCCCTGTCGACGGGACCCGGCTTGTAGCGAAAGACGTAGGGTTTCCAGGTCTCTGCATCGAGCGTCCCTTCGATGCTGATCTCGGGGCGCTCGGTGGTCATCACCGCGAACAACCCGTAGTTGTTCACGGTGCTGAACCGGTAGACCGGGCCCAGCCAGCCCGGCATCCGCGGGCCGAGAGTCCCGGCGATGAAGATCACGGCCGAGAGCGCAATGAGCAGAGCCGGGCCCAGGGTCGGCCAGGCCTTCCATTTCGCCGAGGGAGGCAGCGACACATCGAGGCCGCGACGGCCGGGCGCAAGGCGGCTGAGCAAGCGGTCATCGATCAGCGGTATGCAGAGCACGATCGAGAGCAGATTGAAGAACCCGTAGTTCCCGGTCAGTGCGATCAAGCCCATGAGCGCGATGATCGCCCCGGCCGCGGACCGCCGCGCCCAGGCGCGAGGGACCCAGAGCAGGATCGGCGCACCGAGCTCGACCACGAACATCAGCACACAAGAGAGCCTCTGAAACCAAGCCGGCAACTGGTTCGCATACCAGGCGAGCGCGGTCGGCAGGGGCTGCGTCCAATAGTGATAGGTCAACGCGCTCAGGTCGGCCCAGGACGGGTCGCCACTGGCGAGCTTCACGTAGGCGGAGCGAAATACCAGGCGGAACAATAACCACCAGAGCGCCCAGCGAGCGACCGGGTTCGGCTCCGGATGGGAAACCAAGCGGTCAGAGATGCGCCAAGGCACAAAGAAGAACGCGGTGAAGGACGCTTCGAGCAGAAGCGTGTCCCACTGAAACGACATGAACGGCCAGCCCACGCTGACGAACGAGAGATACGCAAACCACGAGATCGCCAGCGCGGCCTTGGGCAACCATCCAAGCAGGAGCGAAACGGATGCCAAGGCGCCGAC
>JBAVOF010000478.1:0-2222 GCA_049691835.1 Polyangiales bacterium | reverse complement strand
CCTCCTTGCGAAGGTCTTCGAAGCGCGCTTTGGCCCAGAGCTCGAGATAGCTGCCCATTCCGGCCCAGAGCGCGTCGCGCTGAAGCCGCGCGTGCCTTCGAAGACCCGCTGGAATCAGAAGCCTGCCGACTTTGTCGACCTCACACTCGACCGCGCCGGACACGTAGATGCGCTTCAAGGTGACGACGTCCGCGTCGAACCGGGGAAGCTCGGAAAGCCGTTGCTCGAACGCCAGCCATTCGGCCATTGGATATGCGACCAGGCAGGCGTCCAACCCGGTTGTGAGCACGAGCTTCGAGTCTCCCAGCGCCGTCATCACCTCGCGGAAGCGAGACGGCACGGAGGTGCGGCCCTTCGTGTCGATGCTGTGCTCGTAGCGTCCTCGAAACAACCTAGCCCTCGCGTCTTAGTGAGCCTTGGTTGGCACTTGATCCCACAAGTTCCCACCAAGGCTGGAAACTAAGGCCCGGGTTGTCCGGATGTCAACTTCTTTCTGCAGCCCAAGTGGCAGAATTCAAAAGACTTTTCTCGATGGCTCGCGGTCGCCGTGAACCGGTGTGAGGGGTGGGAAACGCCTGCGCTTCTTCCTGAACGCTTGAGGGGGTGTGCTGGCTTCCCGACGCCTTGTGGACGGGCGTTCCTGTCACTTCTCGAGCCAATTGCGGTCCGATTCGTCCGTGACCGCCCGTGCTATCGTCCTGCCTGGTGGATCCGATCGAGGAAGCATGGGCTCGGGTCGAGGCCGAGTGGGGGGACGAGGATGTGCACCGGCGGTTCGTCGCCCTTTGCATGGCCCTGGACCGACTCCCAGAGGCCGGAAAACGCTACCGCAAAGTCCGCGAAACGGACTCGGACCGTAGAGACTACGCCGCCAGACAGATCGATGCCCTCATCGTGTTGGCAACACAGCAGCTCCAGGACACCCGGGTGCGTCCGACGGGCCCCGGGCACAAAAGGACGCTGACATGGGCGGCCTTCTTTATCATGTTGTTGTTGATGGGGGCGGGGGTCTGGCTCTTGACGCGTGGATAGTCCGCGCTCCTGAGCGCCGCCGCAACTCGGCATGCAAGTAGATTTCGCCGCGAAAGAACTGACCGTGAAGCTGGTCTACTACGGGCCCGCGCTCAGCGGAAAGACCACCAACCTACGGGCGATTCATTGGCTCGGGACCGCGCACGCCTGCGGCGAGCTCATGACTCTCGAAACCCAAAACGATCGGACTCTCTTCTTCGACATGCTCCCAATCACGGTGAGCTCGGAGACTGGTCTCAAGATTCGACTGAAGCTATTCACGGTTCCAGGCCAGGTGATGCACAACGCGACACGGCGACTGGTCCTGCAAGGCACGGACGGCATTGCGTTCATCGCGGATTCGCAACGTGGAGAGGCCGACGCCAACCGTGAGTCATTCCTGAATCTCAAGCGGAACCTCGAGGACAACGGGATCGATCCGGAACGGATTCCGATCATCATCCAGTTCAACAAGCGTGACATGCAAGACATTCGAACCGACGAAGAGCTCGAGGCGATCGCAAAGCAGAGCAGAGAGCCGATCTACCGGGCCGTTGCGACGCGCGGCTACGGTGTCATGCAGACACTTCGAGGGTTGATCCGGGAAACCTGGAGTAAGCTCGAGGACGAGCATCAACTCGAGAAGAAATTTGGCATCAGCCCGGCGCGCTTCATGAACGAGATAGAATCCAGGCTGAAGCACGATCCGCGACGGCGGGAGCGATGATGCGAGACGAAACCCACCAAGCTGACATCCTGATGGGAGACGTCGTTCGTCTCGAAGACGTGCTGAGCCGCGATTCGGTTACCTCGGTATCCAAGTCCTTCTTTTCGTTGTTCGGGATTCCCGTCCGCGTGATCTCTCACGAAGGAGATCTCATGGCGGACGTGCATCGCGATCGACCCCTATGCAACTACCTCAACACGCTTGACGGCGGTGCACGGCAATGCGCGAACACGGTTGCTGTCGTTCGTGATCTGGAACCCCAGCTGCGAGCCGTGGTGCACCCCTGTTTCTCCGGAGCGGTCTACCGAATCGTGCCGCTCGAATATCAGGGGCGTCCCATAGGCCGCTTCATCGTAGGGCCATACGTGCCGGCAGAGACCCGCGGCGCGCCGACGTCCCTCATCTCCGTCGATGCGTCGATCCACGCGCCCACCGCGCTCGGGCACTTCAACCGGATGCCTCGCGTGCGTGAGAACATCGCAGA
>JBAVOF010000477.1:0-4411 GCA_049691835.1 Polyangiales bacterium | reverse complement strand
TGCACGAACGCGGCGGGAGGGAACGAGACGGCTCCGTACAGCAGCTCGCGCGACCTTTACACGAGAACCAAAATCGAAGGAGAGCGTGCCGTGCTTGGCGCCAATGGGGAGCACGGGCTCTTGACCTGTGCGATTCGTCCCGGGGGCATCTACGGACCCGGTGAGCGGTTGACCTACGGACGCCTCGTTCGCGCACTCAAGGCGCGAGTGCCGCTAGTCGTCTTTGGAGACGGCGCCGCCCGCTTGGATTATGTCTTCATCGACAACCTGGTCGATGGCGAGCTTCGGGCCGCCGAGCGTTTGGTCGAAGGGTCACCAGTCTGCGGCCAAGCGTATTTCTTGAGCGACGGGACGCCGATCAACGCGGGCGAGTTCAGCATTGAGCTGGTGCGACACATGGGAATCCACGCACCGCTGGTGCGGATACCCGACTCCGTGGCGCAAACGCTCGGCCGAGCCCTGGAGCGAGTCTACCAGCTCTTCGGCGCACCGAGGCCCGTGTTCACACTGGCGAACGTGAAGCTGTGCGACATCGATCACTACTTCTCGATCGACAAGGCGAAGGCGCATCTTGGTTACGTCCCGCTGGTCGATACCCGAGAAGGCCTGCGGCGAACCGCCATCGAGGCGCGCGCGTATTACAATAGCCTTTGACCGGCTAGCGCAGGGACGCCGCCTGTTCTATTGCTCCCGAGCACAGATGATCCTCAGCGAGCAACAAGAGATGATCCGCGAGTCGGCCGCCCGATTCTCCGAGCAGCGCTTGGCGCCGAACAGCCGGAGGTGGGAACGCGCCGGGGCGGTGGACCCCGACGTCCTGCGGGAGATGGGACGGCTCGGGTTCATGGGGATGACCGTTCCCGAGAAGTACAACGGTGCCGGCTTGGACTACGTGTCCTACGCGCTGGCGCTGATCGAGGTCGCGGCGGGAGATGGCGCAGTGTCGACCATCATGAGCGTCAACAATGCGCCGGTTTGCGCGATCTTGGCGTCGACGGCGAGCGAGGAGCTTCGACAGAAGTACCTCAAGCCGCTCGCGGCCGGAGAGATGATCGGCGCGTTTGCGCTCACCGAGCCTCAAGCCGGGTCGGACGCGGCCGCTCTGCAAACGCGCGCCACCCGGACGAGAGATGGCTACGAGATTACGGGCACCAAGCAGTTCATCACCTCGGGACGAATCGCCGGCGCCGTGATCGTGTTCGCCGTCACCGACGCCTCGGCTGGCAAGCGCGGCATCTCTGCGTTTCTGGTGCCAGCGGGAACGCCGGGGATGAGCGTCGCCTCGTTGGAGCAGAAGATGGGGCAGGAAGCGTCGGACACGGCGCAGCTGAGCTTCGACGCAGCTTGGATCCCGAGCGACCATCTCATCGGCGAAGAAGGCGACGGATATCGAATCGCGCTGGCAAACTTGGAAGCCGGTCGCATCGGGATCGCTGCGCAGTGCGTGGGCATGGCGCGCGCAGCCTTGGGCCATGCGGTCCGATACGCCAAAGAGCGCACCGCCTTCGGCAAGTCGCTATCCGACCATCAAGCCGTGGCATTTCGACTCGCCGACATGGAGACTCAGCTTCACGCAGCGACGACGATGGTCCTCGACGCAGCTTCGCTACGGGACGCGGGAAGACCGTGTCTGAAGCAGGCCTGCATGGCGAAGCTGTTCGCCTCCGAGGCGGCTGAGCGGATCTGCTCCGACGCGATTCAAGTCTTCGGTGGCTACGGGTATTCGAGAGAGCTCCCGGTCGAGAAGATCTACCGCGATGTGCGAGTCGCCCAAATCTACGAGGGCACTTCCGACGTGCAACGCATCATCATCAGCCGGCAACTCCTGCAGGGGAGCTGAGGGAGCCTTGACGAAGGGGGTGCAGGGGCTACAAAACGGCGATGTTTCGTGGTTTCGTCCTACGCGACTTGGCGATCGGTGCAGGCACGGCCGGGCTCTGGTGGCTCAGCCTGCGTGCCGAGCCCGAGACGACACTTGCGTCGGGGCTTTCGATCAGCGCGGGGGTTGGGGCTGCGATCTGCGCGTACAATCTGCACGAGTGGGGGCATCTGATCGGCGCTCACCTCACGCAGAGCGTGTACACGCCCGCGAAGCGGTTGATCTCCCCCTTTCTTTTCAGCTACGACGCGGAACACAACACACGGGGCCAGTTTCTCACCATGTCGTTGGCTGGGTTCGCTGCGACCGCGGCGTTCGTCGCGGCATTCGTCCTGTGGATGCCCCAGGACCAACAAGCAGGGCGCATCGCTCTGCGAGGGGCGCTCATCTTGGCGGGGCTCACCGTCATCATCGAGTTTCCCATTTTCTTCCGCACGCTGTTCGGCAAGAAAGTTCCGCGGACCGGGATGTTCAAAGGTCCCACGGTGGGCGGCCGGAAGTAGGAGCTCTGCGATGCATGCGTTCGTGACCGGTGGGACCGGATTGATTGGGCGCGCCCTGGTCGAACGACTACTGCAGCGCGGTGTCCACGTAACCTTGATGCTTCGAAGCGGTGCCGAAGCGCGTCGCCAGGTGGAGCTCGAAGCGCTGGGAAAAATCGCCGACGGTGCCAATGGGTCGTTGAAGCAGGTCCGCGGCAACCTCGGCGCTCCGGACTTGGGACTGTCCAAAGCGGGCCTTTCGGCGTTGTCCGAGGCTGGGCACTGCTTTCACGTCGCCGCCCTCTACGACCTGGACGCGGACCCGGCGGACATCGCAACAATCAACGTCGACGGGACGAAACATCTCCTTTCCGCGCTGCGCAAGGCGGGCTTCGATGGGCGCCTGCACCACGTGAGCTCGACTGCCATTGCGGGCAACCACTCGGGGGCGTTCACCGAAGCGATGTTCCAAGAGGGGCAAGATCTGCCCCACGCCTATCACCGGAGCAAGTTCGACTCCGAAAAGCTGGTTCGAGAGTCCGGGCTCGACTACCGCATCTACCGTCCAAGCTCGGTGGTCGGGGACTCGAAGACCGGTGCGATGGATCGGATCGACGGGGTCTACTTCAGCTTCGGCGCGGTCAAGAAGCTCGCCTATGCCGTGCCGCGTTGGGTGCGCTTGCCCGTGCCTCGAGTTCGCGGCCGGTTCAATCTAGTGCCGGTCGACTACGTCGCCGATGCGATGGCGCAGATCGCGTTCGCCGACACGGACGCGCGCGTTTTCCATCTGGTCGATCCCGATCCGCCGCCGTTCGTGAAGATGGCAGACATGTTCGTCGCTGCCGCGGACGGGCCGCGATTGGGTCCGGCAATCGACGTCGCCAAGATGCCTGGGATGAAAAAGACGGGCGCGCTCGTGGCGATGCTGCCGAGCGTGCGCGAGCTCCGCGACGCCTTCCTGAGCGACCTCGGGCTCCCGAGCAGCGGCCTCGGGCTGATGAATCTGAAGGTCCGCTTCGACGACAGCCAAACACAATCGGTGCTCGCAGGCTCGGGTATCACCTGCCCGCCGCTGAAGCGCTACGCCAAGGCTTTGTTTCGGTACTACGACGATCATCTCGACCCGATGAAGCAGCGGCCGACGCGCTATCGGCGGGCTTTGGCCGGCAAGATCGTGCTGGTCACGGGCGCATCCCGCGGCATCGGGTTGGCCGTCGCGGAAATGGCCGCAGAGGCCGGTGCCAAGGTGCTCTTGGTGGCCCGGGACGCTGGCAGGCTCGAAGCGGTCGCCGAGGGGATCCGTCGAGCCGGGGGCGAGGCCTATCCCCACACGGCAGACCTCTCCTCGTTCGAGGAAATCGACGCCCTCGCCCAGGCGGTGCTCTTGCGGCACGGCGGAGTCGACGTCCTCATTCACAACGCGGCCCGCTCGATTCGCCGGCCGATCGTGGCGTCGATGGATCGCTTCCACGACTACGAGCGCACGATGGCGTTGAACTACTTCGCCCCGGTGCGCCTCACGCTGCGCCTCCTCTCGTCCCTGAGGGAGCGCGGAGGGACGATCTCACACGTGCTGACGATGGGTGTGCTGATCCCTGGCCCTTACTTCGCGGCATACCTGGCGACGAAGTCCGCCCTCGACGCATTCGGCGACTCGCTGATGGCGGAGCTTCAGCACGAGGGGCTGCACGTGTCATCGGTCTACCTCCCGCTGGTAAAGACCGAGATGATGGCGCCTGTCCAGGCGTATGCGGGTCGCCGAGACGTGATGACGCCGCAGCGCGCGGCTACGATGATCCTCGACGGCGTCGTCGACCGCCGGAGGCGCGTGCTCACGCCGCAAGGCGCCTTTTTCGCCTTCAGCAATCGGGTCACGCCGGCGACCACGAGCCGCATTCTCAATCTGCTCGAACGCACCTTCCCGGTGGGCGACACACCGAGCGAGTTCCCGGTGGAGAAGGCATTCATCACGAACGCCATCGGCGGCAGCCCGATCTAGGCCATGACGACCTGGTACACCGGAGATCCGACGTACGACACCGTGTTGACG
>JBAVOF010000476.1:0-4551 GCA_049691835.1 Polyangiales bacterium | reverse complement strand
GCCCCGGACTTGTCGGTTTCTTCGGTGCGGGTATCGGAGACTGTCATCACGGCAATGCGCAGCCCTTTGAATGGAATCGATTCGTCGAAGCGAGCTCCTGACATGCTAACCCCCGATCGCCCTCTTCAAGGCGGCCGCCAGCTTTGCGCCCTCCTCCCGATCGAGCTTCGTGGACGGCCACTCGATCACCAGGCCCTCGTCGACGCTCGGCTTCGGAATGATGTGAAAGTGAACGTGGAAGACGGCTTGATGTGCCATCGGCCCGTTGTTCTGAAGGATGTTGAATTGCTCAGCCCCGGTGACGGCCTTGATCGCGCGGCAGAGGCGCGGAAGCACACGCCCGATCGCAGCCGCGGTATCATCCGAGAGCTGGTCCAGCGTGGCGGCCTCTTCCTTGGGTATCACGAGCGTATGCCCGAAGCTCAGGGGGCCGATGTCGAGAAACGCAAGGACGCGCTCATCCTCGTAGACCTTGTGACAAGGAATGTCCCCGCGGAGAATCTTGCTGAAGATCGTGTCCGCCATGCGGGGCAGCTTATACGCTCCACGCTTGCCGGACCAGCCGGGATGGGCTTTGCTCGGGCCGAACTTCGCGATATCCTCCGGCCCATGAAAAAGCTCTTTTCTTTTCTTGTTCTTGCGATTGCCGTCGGCTGTGGAAGCACCGATGACGGCAACGGTGGCGGCTCAGGCGGGTCGGGTGGTACCGCCGGAATCGGTGGCAACGCCGGGACCGGTGGCAACGCGGGCACTGGTGGCACCGGTGGCGAGGGCTTCTCAGCAGACCCTCCGCTCGTGATCGGCGGTGACGAGCGCCCCTCGTTAGTGGCGATCCCGCTCGACTACGACCCCACGGTGGCGCATCCACTTCTGGTCGTTCTACATGGCTTCGGGCCTTACACCGGCGAGGTGGAGGCTGGCTTCCTTGGCCTGCTCGAGACGGTCGACACGAAAGATTTCGTGATGCTGCTGCCCGATGGCACCCTGGTCGAAGGCGGCAGCAGCCGGTATTGGAACGGCACGCCAGCTTGCTGCGACCCAGCGAACGCCATCGATGATGTGGGATACTTGAGCGGCCTCATCGAAGAAGCCAAAACGACGTACAACATCGACGCCAATCGGGTGTACCTCGTCGGTCATTCGAACGGGGGGTTCATGTCGTTCCGGATGGTCTGCGAAGCTTCGGAGCTCATCACGGCGATCGTGAGCCTCGCGGGCTCGACGTTTGACGATCCCGCCGATTGTCAGCCGGCAACACGCCCGGTCAGCGTTCTCGCGGTGCACGGAACCGCAGACTCGACAATTCCTTACGAGGGCCGCGACGGTAGCTATCCCGGTGCAGTGGAAACAGTGGAGTACTTCGCCACCGCGGCTGGCTGCGATACGACCGCACCCACCCTCGTCGGCCACGTCGATCTCGTCGAGTCCCTCGAGGGAGACGAGACGGAACAAGTCGCCTACGCGACGGGATGCGACCCTGGCCTGGACGCCGCGCTTTGGACGATTCAAGGCGGTTTTCACATTCCCGTTTTCCGTCCACCCAGCGCCGAGAAGCCGGCTTTCGCAGACCTGATCACCGACTGGCTCCTTCAGCACAGCCGGTAGTCGCTCAACCCGGCATCGACACCGCCCGCGATTGCCGAGTCCAGAACCATCGGGTGAGCCGCGGCACGCGTGATGCCGTGACTGCGAGCGCACAGATGAGCCATTCGTCGATTCGCGAGCGATGCTCGTGCCATGCGCGGCGGGGGTCCGCGCTCGGTTCCAGGCACTCGTCTTGAAGCCGCTCGCGATCTCCGGCGAACGTCACGCGCCGGCCGTGGTAATCGGCCAGACAGACTCGATGAAGCCGCTCATGTGCCCACCAAAGCTCGCGCTCGTCAAAACGCGCGTCCGCGATGGGTCGGGGAGGCAGAATCTCCGGGTCGAACGGAGCGGGCTTGAACACGCTCAGGCACGGAGACGACGTTCCCGTGCCCCAGACGGTCGGCCCCGACCGATCGAGCCGCGCGATGATCGAGCCGGTGGTTTGAGCGGAGGTGCGTGTGGGAAGCCACGAGGCATGCGCACAGGGCGCTTCGCTTCGCAGCCCCTTCTCCGGCTTGGTCGCGCCGTGGTCGCTCAGCGCTTGCACGAAGTCGCGCGGCTGGGCCTCGCGAATCCCGGACAAGGAGCGAGCCGTGCAGGCGCGCCGAGTGCTCGCCCCGGCCAGGAGCGATATGACCGGGTCGGAAAACGCGCCGGCGAAGCGGAACCCGCTCGCAGACTTCACCCAGCCGCGATCCCGAGCGGTTCGATAGGCCCCGTCGTGCACGCGATCGAAGTCGTCCTCGATCGTGAGCGCGTTCGAGATCGTCGCGATGCCTCGAACGCGTTTTGCGGCCCAGAGCTCCCCCGCGGTTTCGAATATCCACGCCGTGGTCGGGTCCGCGATCAAGAACGAGCTGTGGTAGCGAAACGAACGATGGCGATGCCCCATCGCGCCGCCTTGCGGGAAGCGCTGGGCGAGCTCGATGAGTTGCTCCAGGGCGTCGTCCGCGGTTCGGCACCTCGTCAGGGCAACACGTTGGAAGTCCATCCCGGTATAGCCCTCTTTGGGGACCGGCAAGCGGGTGAACACGGCCTCGTTGCCAATGGCCAGGCCATGCGCGTTGACTCCCATCTCGCAGCCCCACATCCAGGCAGGCCGACTCAGCACGAGCCGCGTGTCGCTCGGGATGTCAGGCAGGCCCCGGGGAGGAGAGCCGACCGTCGGGCCATCGTGACATTCCAGGAATTGGGCCTCGCTCGGCTCCCGATCGCTGTTCTTGGCAAACCAGACGGGCCCGGCTTCGGGCACCAGGACGAGGGTGTCACACACAGCTCAGCGTACCACGCCTTGGTTCTACGTTTCCTCGTCAAACGACCCGTGCCGGCCGGCGCCGCGGCTGAACCGCTTGGCGCCGTTGATGGTCTCGCCGCTTGCGATTGTTTCTAAGCCCAGCTCGAGCTCGTTTCGCATCGCCGCGTCTTCGCTCATGCCCCACTGCGCGATCGCGGATCGGCGGTCGCTTCGCATGCACCGTTGTGGATGGCCGGCGATTTCTTCGGCAAGCTCGATCGCGGCGCCGAGCGCATCTCCCGGTGAAACGATTCGATTGACGAGGCCCATCGACAGGGCCTCTTGGGCCGTCACGGGGCGCCCAGTGAGGATCAGATCCATCGCGCGGCTGTGGCCGATCAACCGGGGCAAGCGAACCGTGCCGAGATCGATGAGCGGCACCCCGAAGCGGCGACAAAAGACCCCTAGCACCGCGTCGTCGGCCGCAACTCGCAGGTCACACCAGAGGGCGAGCTCGAGGCCGCCCGCAACCGCATGACCTTCGATTGCGGCGATCACCGGCTTGCTGAGATGCATGCGCGTCGGACCCATCGGTCCGTCTGCGTCCGCAGAGATATCCCGCTCATCGCCCGCGGCAAGCGCCTTGAGGTCGGCGCCCGCACAGAAGAATCCTCCGGCCCCGGTCAGGACGGCGACGAACGCAGCCGCGTCCTGGTCGAAACGCCGAAACGCCTCGGCAAGCGCGCGGGCTGTCTGCCCGTCGACCGCGTTGCGCACTCCCGGCCGGTCGATCGTGACCACCGCGATGCGATCGCGAAGCTCGTAGCGAACGCTCATCGTCAGCTCCGCAGGTGATACTCGGTCGCGTAGAACGTCTCGGTCTTCTTCACGTCGAGGAAGCCTTTGATGTCATTGGCGACGCGCAGCATGTTGGGCACCATCTGGAGCGCTCCGCCGAAAAAGCGTGCAGGGTTGAGCAGGTCCGTGCGTGTGCGGCACGCCTCAAGCACGACGCCGTCCGAGGGCTCCGCCCCTTCCGTGATGGGCTCGCGGATGACGTTGCGTTGATAGTACCAAAGTGGGTGAACTCGAAGGGACAGCGGCGTGTGCCCATCATGCCAGCGGCGGATGTATTCGTCCGAGCTGACACCCGCCTTTTTTCGAAGCATCGTGAGAAGAATCGGCGACGGCGTCGGCTCGCCGTCGCGCCACGCCCTAACGTACGGAACGGGATACGCTTCGTCCACCTCGTACCCGGACACCGAGCTCGCCGAGCCCTGAAGTGAGTCGGCAAAGCGCGTGTGATCTGCGGCGTGACCGTACACGTTGAAGATGGCGATCGGCTGACGCTTGAACGGAAAGAGCGACAGCCTGGGCGGCGGCTCCTCGGTGACGGTGAGTTGGAGCTTGCTCGGCTCCAGCTTCAAGAGCGCGGTGCTCACCTCTTCCCGCATCCGGCGGCCCCACGACGCATGGCTTTCGCCATTGCCCCGGAGCACGAACATCCATTTACGCTCACCCATCTGGCCCATCTAGTCGCGAAGCCAGGTCGCCGCAATGTCCGCAGCCTTATGGGTGTGCGTGTCTTACCTTGACCCGCAGATGGCATTGGTTAGTCTGCGGCCCGGAGGTTTCATGAAACGCACTTGGCTTATTGCAATATCGGCATTCTTGATTTCGGCGTGCAGCGACTCCACCGGCAGCGGTGGCACGGGCGGTAGCGCCGGCAC
>JBAVOF010000475.1:0-6153 GCA_049691835.1 Polyangiales bacterium | reverse complement strand
ATCCTGCTGCTGTTCCTGATCCTGCTGCTGTTCCTGATCCTGCTGCTGTTCCTGATCCTGCTGCTGTTCCTGGTCCTGCTGCTGTTCCTGATCCTGCTGCTGTTCCTGATCCTGCTGCTGTTCCTGGTCCTGCTGCTGTTCCTGGTCCTGCTGCTGTTCTTGTTGTTGCTGCTGCTTCTCTTCTTCTTCGCGAATCCGTTTCAGCGCGTACTCGAGATTCCAGGCAGCGTCGCGATTTCCCGGTTGCAGGCGAAGAGACCGCTTGAAGGCATCGGCCGCTTCACGGAACTGAGCGGAGGCCTGCTCGTACTCTTGCCCCTCCGAAGTCGTGTCTCCTTCTCGGGCGTACGCCACCCCGAGGTCGTAGTACGCGGCGGCTCGCGTACTCGGCGATGCGGAAGGGTCAGCGGCGGCGAGAAACGCTTCCTTTGCCTGCTCACCGAGGCCCTGGGCAAGCAACGCGAGGCCTCGGTTGAGTTGCACGTCTCGCGCGTCGGGCAGCTCGCGCGCCGCCTCGTCGTATGCCTCCAGAGCCGGTTCGTACTGTCCTTGCGCCATGAGGGCGTTGCCCTGCTTCGCATGCGGGTTCTCGGCTCGAAGCGGGCTCCAAGCAGCAGCGCTGGCCGGCAACGCGAAGGCAGCAAGGCAGCAGCACGCCAGGACGATCGGTCTCATGCTTCCCTCCGTCGCCGGCGCACGACCCACGCTTCGGGAAGAATCGCCTCGAGGAGAATCAAGAGAAACCCCGGCAGCAGCACCAACGCGAAGCGATTCTCGTGAACCGTGACGCGCCTGGCCTTTCGCTCGGTTGCTTGAAGCTTTGCAAGCTCCGCTCGAATTTGGCTCATACCCACGGTACCTTCTTCGGCTCTCACGTACTCTCCCCCGGTGATCGAAGCGATTTGTTTCAGGGTCTCTTCGTTCTCGGGACTCAGCGAGGTCATGACGAGATGGCCGTCCGCATCCTTCATGTGGCCGACGAGCGTGCCGTCGGCAGTGTAGCTAGGAATCGGCTCACCGCCTCCCGCCCCAATTCCGACCGCATAGACCTTGATCCCAGCCCCGCTCAGCTCCTCCGCTGCCGCAACCGGATCCCCTTCGTGGTCTTCACCGTCGGTCAGTAGGAGCACCACCTTGGATCGGCGGTCCTGCCCGGCTTCGTCGCCCTCACTGGGGTTGGAGCTCTCGATCAGTCGCTTCGAAGCGATCAGTGCCTTGCCGATCGCCGTGCCCCCAACAGGCATGTCGGTCGGAACTAGGTCACGCAGGAAGAGCCGCACCGCGGAGTAGTCGACCGTCATCGGGAACGCCATCGCATCTCCAGCGAATGCAACGAGTCCGACTCGATCGCCGTCGAGGTCGCTCAGCAAGCGCTCGAGCTCGGCTTTGGCTCGTTTGATTCGGCTCGGATGAACGTCCTGAGCGAGCATGCTCTTGGAGAAATCCAGCGCGATCACGATGTCGATGCCCCGTTTGCGAAGCACACGGGTTCGGCTTCCGTACTGCGGTCCAGCAAACGCGATGATCACGAGCGCCGCGCCGACCATCATCAACGTGGCCCTCGTGAGGCGCCACCAGCGTGACTGGCCGACGATCAACTGCTCCATGGTCGCCTTCTTGCCGAAGATCTCGGTTGCGCGCCGCCGTCTGGCCGCGTGCCACCATAGCGCGGCGACGGCAGGGGGGAGTAGCAAGAGCAACCAAAGCACCTGTGGGTCAGCCCAGCTCATGGCCACCTCCTCAACCACAAAACAATCAGAAGCTCGATCAGCAACAAGACCAGGGCCGGACCGACAAACGCGGGGAACAGCTCGGTGTACATCCGTCCCGCGTCTTCGATGTCGGTCTTCTCGAGCCGGTCGAGGATCTGATGGAAGCTCTGTTCGAGCGCTTCTCGGTCGCTGACCAAGAAGAATTCCCCGCCGGTCTTGTCCGCCATCTCTTCGAGCAGCTCCGGATTGACTGGGTAGTTGGCAGTTCCGAAAATGGCGCGGCCGAACAAGCCCGTACCCTGCTGGACCGGGGCAGTGTCGGAGACGCCCATCAAAATCGGGTAGATCTTGACGCCCATCGCGCTGGCGAGCTCAGCGGCTTGTGAAGGCGAAACGTTGCCCGCGTTCGATTCCCCATCGGTCAGCAGGATGATCACTTTGCTCTTCGCTCGCGAGCGCTTGAGCCGATTGAGGCTGACCCCCACGGCGTTGCCGATCGCGGTGCCCCGTCCGTCGATCTGGTTGAGCTCGAGTCCACGCAGCGCCGTCCGTAGCGCATCGCGATCGGTCGTCAGCGGAAGCAAGGTGTAGGCGTCCCTTCCAAAAACGACCGCGCCGATGCGGTCGTTCGGGCGGCGATCGATGAAGTCGCGCACGACGGCTTTCGTCGCCTCGAAGCGCGTCGGCCGGATGTCGGCCGCTTCCATCGACAGCGACATGTCCAGCGTCAGGATGATCTCGATACCGCTCACTTCGGTCGTGTCTCTGGCGTGAATGCTTTGAGGTCCGGTCAAGGCCACGGCAAGGAGCGCCAGCGCGATGGTGCGCAACCCGCTCGGGAGATCGGCGAGCCTACTTCGCCAGGTTCCCTTGGTACTCTGCAATGCAGCGGCTCGGCTGAACTGGAGTCGCGGCCTGGATAGTCTCTGCACCCAAACTCGGCCGAACCATGCAATCGGCGCGGCGAGAAGCAGAAGCGCGGCCCAAGGGCGCTCGAAGCGCAGGTGCTCGTCGGTGATCAGGAGCTGATATCTCGATTCCAGCGAGCGTAGACTGATGACGATGCCGACGAATGCGGCAGCCAATAGCCAAGCGAGGGCCCATGCTCGTCGTTGCGGCGGAGTCACGGATTGCCTCCGGCTTGGGGGACCGCACTCGGAACAGTCCGCTCGACCAGGGCCAACGCATCCTCGATCAACGTCCGGGACGCTTCGTCGGCCAAGGAGGCCTTCGCGAACTTCACCAAGTCGCATTGACCCAAGAATCCAACCGCGTCGCGCGGCTCGATCGCGAGCGACTCCGCCCGGCTCAGCTCTTCGGCGATCTCGTCCGTCGTGCTTTCGAGGCCATGAAAGCCGTAGCGTCGCCCGAGATACGCTCTGATCGAGTCGCTGACCGCGTCGACCCACTGTTCCGTCTGGCCTCCCGAGAGCGCAGCGGCCCGGCCGCGCTCGAGCTCACGCAGCTCACCGATCGCCGTCTCCCAAGGGGGCGGTGGGGGCGGTGGAACGGGTTCGGGCCGGTCGCGCCTCTGCCACCAGCGCATGAACATCCATGCGAGCAATGCGCCGATCGCGATGGCGAGCAATGCGCCGAGGACAAATAGCAATCGGTAGTCGTCTTGTTCGATGACGACAGGATCGGATGGCGGCTTTAGCTCCGGATCGGGTTCGTTGGCGAGTAGCGACCGAACCTCTATGCTCGTGGTGTTGGATTCGAGCTCCGTGAGCTGCCCCGCCGCGCTCGTGACGCGCACGCGGATCGGACCGAGCTGATGCGCGCCAACTTCGAAGCATAGGAGCTGAAGCTCGAACGTGAAGGTCTTGGACGTGCCGTCGGGTGATGTCTCGACGCTGAGCTTCTTGCCGAGAACCTCGAACGGATCGAACGGCTGCTCGGGCACCGCGGCATCATCCGTGATGTCGGTGGTCACGGTCACGATGACGTCGATGGGGTCGCCGAGCGTGGTTTCCGGTGGAGCGTCCAGCGCGATCGTCCTCTCTTGCGCAGTCGCGACGGCAGGTGCGAGCAGCAAGGAAAGGACGATGACGGGAATGGAGCCTCTCACCGATATCCCGTGAGCCGCCGCTGGCGGAGCCGGAAGAGCTCCGTCAGCGGCCTGACGAAGTCGCGGTCGGTGTTCACCGTGACGTGATCGAGCTGCAATCGGCGGAACAGATGCTCTCGGGTCGCGCGCTGGCGCTGCGCCTCTCGCGCATATTTGGCGCGAACGCGCAGATCGGAGGTATCGATTTCGACGATTTCTCCGGTTTCCAAGTCCTCGATGAGCGCGAGGCCGACGTCCGGAAGCTCGGTCTCGCGCGGGTCGACGATCTGGATCGGGATCAGATCGTGTCGCGCCGACACCAGCTTGAGAGGCTTCTCATAGTGGTCCGCAATGAAGTCGCTGATCAGAAATGCAACTGTCCGGCGCTTGCCGATGCCGCCGAGCAAGTCCAGCGCGACCCCGAGGTCGGTGCGTTCCCCTTTGGGGTCGGCGTTGAGGATCTCGGTCACGACCCGCATGACATGCGAGCGGCCTTTCTTGGGGGGCACGAAGCGCTCGATGCGGTCGGTGAACAGGATGAGCCCCACACGGTCGTTGTTCTTGATCGCGCTGAAGGCCAGAAGCGCTGCCACTTCGGCGACGGTCTCGATCTTTGGCTTCTCGACCGACCCGAACCGCTCGCTCGCAGAGAGGTCGACGAGCAGCATCACCGTCATTTCTCGCTCTTCGGTGAACACCTTCACGTAGGCGTCGTTCATACGCGCGCTCACGTTCCAATCGATGAATCGAACATCGTCGCCGGGCTGGTACTGGCGAACTTCGCTAAACGCCATGCCCCGGCCCTTGAACACCGAGTGATAGCTACCTGCCAGCTGGTCGTTGGCCAGCCTCGACGTGTAGATCTCGATCTTCTTGAGTTTCTTGACGAGCTCGCGGGATATCACGATCGGCCTCGGCTACGGAACTTCCACGGTTTCGAAGATCCGCCGCACGATTTGGTCGCTCGTGATCTCTTCGGCCTCTGCCTCGTACGAACGGATGATGCGGTGGCGAAGCACGTCGGGACCGATCGCCTTGATGTCCTCGGGGGTGACATACCCGCGGTGCCGCATGAAAGCGTGCGCGCGGGAGGCCACGTTGAGGGCGATCGATGCGCGCGGAGAAGCGCCATGAGCGATCATGTCGGTCAGGTCACCGAGCCCGACGCGCACCGGGTGACGCGTAGCAGTCACGATCTGGACGATGTAGTCCTTGATCTTGGGGTCGATGTAGACGTGCCCGACGGTCTTACGGGCCTCGAGGAGCCTCGAGGTGGTCGCCACCTGCTGCACCCCCATCCCGGCACCGGCATCCCTGCCGAGGAGGAGGTGGTCGGAGATCTGATCCATGATCTTTCGCTCTTCGTCCTGGCTCGGGTAGTCGACGCGCACGTGCAGCATGAAGCGGTCGACCTGCGCCTCGGCGAGCGGGTAGGTGCCTTCCTGCTCGATCGGGTTCTGCGTGGCCATCACCATGAACGGCTGGTCGAGCCGGTGCGTCGTGTCTCCGATGGTGACCTGAAGCTCCTGCATCGCCTCCAGTAGAGCGCTCTGCACCTTGGCAGGGGCTCGGTTGATCTCGTCGGCCAGGACCAGATTCGCGAAGATCGGCCCCTTCTTGGCTGTGAACTCGCCGCGCTGTTGGTTGTAGATGACGGTGCCGACGACGTCGGCCGGGAGAAGGTCGGGAGTGAACTGAATGCGCTGGAACTTCGCCGAGATCGTCTTGCAGATCGTGTTGACGGTCAGCGTCTTGGCGAGACCCGGAACACCCTCCAGCAGGATGTGCCCCCCTGTGAGAAGGCCGATCAAGATGCGCTCGATCATCACGTCCTGACCGACGACCACCTTGTGGACTTCGTGAAGAATCGTATCGATGAAGGCGCTCTCGCGCTGAACCATTTCGTTGATGGCACGGACGTCGTTCGACATGAAATTTCCTTAGGGCCAGGGGCTAGCACGGCCACGTACCCCCCACCAACAGCTGATGCACCCGAAGTATTCGCAATTGAGTCCCCGGAGGACGGCTTGTGCGCCGGGCCGCGGCGGAACGCGACGAGGGGGCTCCGCGAACGGCTCGGTTTGCAAAGCTGGCCGGTTGGGCTGGGGGCCTGAGGCCAGGCAAGCCTCGCCTCGACGCTCACGCCAATCGGAGGTGGTTGCTGCCTTGCCGATTGTCATTTGCGACGTCGCTGCGCCCCCACATCGCGCTCCGCCGCGGCCCTCCGTACGTCGACTCTAGCGTCCGTAGTCACCGCCAGCGCCAGTGCCGGTTTGAACGAGGCTGCCACGGTGCACCTGGTCGGATTCGCGTTCGTCCGCGGATCGCTCGTCCAGCTTGACAGCGCCTCGTTGTGTCAGAACGCTCCGGCGCATGTCAGATCTCATCTCTAAA
>JBAVOF010000474.1:0-3127 GCA_049691835.1 Polyangiales bacterium | reverse complement strand
CCGTCACCGTGCTGAACGCCATGGGCAGACATCTGACTCAACGCAGTTTCTTCATCGACGAGACCGACAAGGTCCGCTCCCGTTTCGAGGTCATGTTTGGCGGAATGTCGTTGCCCGAGCTGGCCGGCTTGCTCGAAGCGCACGGCACCGACGTCACGCTCCATCACGCCGCATCATCGACCCTCGAGGAATTTCGCGCCGCCTTAGAAAGGAACCTCAGCAAGCAAGGCGATTTTCTGCTGGTCAACTATGAGCGCGAAGTCGTGGGGCAGGGACGCGGCGGTCACATCTCCCCGTTGGCCGCATACGACCGCGACCCCGATGAGGTTCTGATCCTGGACACTGCGAGCTACAAGTACCCGCCCACCTGGGTGCCCGCGGCGTTGTTGTTCGCCGCGATGTCGACCATTGATCCATCGACCCGCGAAACCCGCGGATTCCTCGAGATCTCCCCGAAGCAGAACGCGAAACCCAAATGACAAGCATGAGATCCGCATGAAGACCTCCACCACCTCCGCCGTGCTCCCCTGCACACCCGACATTTTCTGGGCGTCCTTCTTGGACGAGTCGTACTTCCGTGCCCTCTACCTCGACGAGCTCGAGTGCCGCGCGTTCGCCGTCCTCCAGATTACCAACACCACGCGCAAACTGCGCATCGTGCCCAAGATGAAGCTCCCCGCTCCGGTCGCGAAGCTCATCGGCGAGAGCTTCGCCTACGAAGAACACGGCGCCCTCGACCGACCGAGAAACGAATGGACATGGCGGATGGTGCAGCCCGCCAACCTCGATCCCCGGAGCAAACCCCGAAAAGACGCCGTCGCGATGCACGGCACGGTCCGCGTGGAAGCGGCTGGCGACAGCTATTGCCGCCGCACCGACAACTTCTCCATCGAAGCAAGAATATTTGGCCTCGGCGCCCTCATCGAGTCGAGCATCGACAAAGAGCTCCAGAGCGCCCGCGCCAAGGAGTACGCGTTTCTCACACGATGGGTCGAGAAGCGGGGTGTCTGACTAGAGATGCCCTCGGGCTCTCGTTGGTTCCGCTTGAGCACTAGCTTTTCCGCTAGCTTGCCCAGCACGGGGACGGGAATCGTGTACCCGGAGTCGACCTCCAGCTCTGTCCCGCCCTCATGCGGCGCGAAGCTGTATGTTAACGTGCTCGCAATCCCTCCTTTCGTCTTTGCGACCATGCGCTCATTGGGGACATACTCAGTAGTTGTGCCTTCCCCGTGAAGCGGAACCCCAACCATCTTGTACTTCCAGTGATAGTGCTTTCCCACGCCAGAGCCGGTGACATCGTTACCCCCATCATCCCCACGAACCACTCGATCGTGTTCATGGGATCGGCGACGTACTCAAAGACTTTGTCGACAGGTGCATGGATAGGGATGCTGGTGGCGGTCTCCGCCATGGCTACACTCTCGTTCGTTGCGGACCGTTTCCACTGATGCTCGTGCCAACCAAGACACCGCAGGGCACGCCGGACAAGAGCAAGCCCATCACCGCTCGTCCGGAAACATGAACCGCGCCGAAACCCCGAGGAACGAGGGCGCCACACGAGGGGTCGGCCTCATGCCACTCATGCACGAAGTCTTCGCGAAGCGGGTGTAGCCAGCTCTACGCCGCCTCCACCTTCACGGGGAACTCAAGAATCTTCGAAGTCGCCTTCGCGTACCAGTCGATACGTCGCTCGTTACGAGCGGCTCAAACGAATGCCGGGCACGCCCCTTGCTCCGCCACCGGCACCATGCGTTGCTCGAGAACACCCCAATCATTCTTCAGAGCTCACGAAGGGTCGAGCACCCGCCCCACGAACAGCGTTGCGCCGGTGGTCCGATCGATGATCGCGAAAACGAAGGGACGATCGATCGTGAGGGTGGCAGGCGGGGGCGCGGAGGTTTCCCCGGAGATCACCGCGGTTGCCGCGGCGGCTTCGGTCCCCCTTTCGTCCACCGCGACGAACGCCTGGTGCACCACGTCCTGGATGAAGAGTGGTGCCGTGTCGGTCATCCCAGAGAAATCGGCTGTACCAGCATCGAACGCCTCGACCATCCCCAGGGCCTGCAGAGGCGCCTTCGAGGGAATGTTCGAACGAAACGAAAATTTGGGAAACGCAAGCTCGACTATATGGGGGCTCAGCACCGCTCGAATCTCGTCGACCATGCTCGCCGATAGCATCTGTTCAAACTGGGAAAACGTTCCTTCATCGGGAACGAGAAGGAGCATCGCGAGCTGCTGACCGTCATAGGGAAGCTCTGCCGCCTGAAAGCTCTCCCCCTCGCCGTACACCGTCTCGACGCCTTGATGCATGGTCGGCACCATCACTTCGCTCCCATCGAGGCGTCGAAACGAAGCGTCCCGAGTCTCTGCTTCCTCAAATGGCTCCGCCCACGACGCGGTGAAGTAGATCGCATTCACCAAGACCAGCCGAGTCGTCCCGTCGATGATCCCGGGTGCAAGGAGCTCTTCGATACGTTGCTCCGTGCGCTCGCTCACCCACTGATTGATGGCGAGCCGTGATTCCTCCGTCTCGTTGACGAAGTCCATCAAACGAATGCCAGCGCCATAGTTCTGAGCCAGGGTGTCCAAAAACGGATTGAGAAATCCGAAGCCAACTTGCCCGAAGATCGCATTGGTCACGTTGAGACGAAAGGGCATGGGAGCATCGGCGCTGCCGGCCTCCGCTCGCGTTTGCAACTCGAGGTCGAGCGCGTTGAACGCGTTGTGCAGCCGCTCTTGGCCGAGGGTGAACCGCATCGCATCCGCCATCTCGGTTTCGGTGTTGCCCCTCGCGCCTGCCCAGGTCATCGCGAGAGCCACGGAGATGCTGTAGGGCGATAGGAACAAGTTCTCCCCGGGCTTGGTAGCTTCCCGGTAGAAGTCCCAGGAAAATGCCGCGTTGTCTCGCGCCAGTCGGCCGAGCTCGTCGGTGGTAGCGTCCGGAGACGTGATTCGGGATTCCGATGACTCGATGAGCTCACCGGGGCCCGCTTCGTCAAATTGCGTGGGCGAGCTCGAAGAACAGCACGTCAGAAACACAGCAAGAAAGATCGAGGCCAAGCGCTGAAGCATCTCTCCGAACCTAGCCGCGCCCTTGCAGCATTCCGTGCCAGTACATGTTCGGCAG
>JBAVOF010000473.1:0-3763 GCA_049691835.1 Polyangiales bacterium | reverse complement strand
GCGCAGCCATCACGACGCTTCTCACATTCTTTGTGCTCTGCGTGATGACCTATTTCTTTTTCGCCTACGGCGAGCGACTGGTGAAGTACCTCGGCCATCAGGGTGTGAGCATCGTCACCCGCCTGATGGGCCTGATCCTGGCGGTCATCGGCACTCAAATGATCATCGGCGGCGTAACCGGTGCTATCAGCGCCGCCGCGACCTAGTTCTCAAATAGAGCCGAACCGCGATGAACCTACGAACCGTTCCCCCAGCTGCTCTCTGGATCACTTGCGTAGTCCTGACCCTGCGCTCGCTCGGCTGCGCCTCGGCAGGTCCGGTTCGCAAGAACGCTCAATCCAACTTCGACGACGCGGGTCTCTCGACGAGTATCGCCAAGTTCGCGCTCGCGGCCAGTTCCGAGTTGAACGATAGGTCCAGCAAACCGCCTCCGAGCAATACCTATAGTTACGAGACCTCGTACGGTCCCGAAGACCTCGCCGAGCCTCCGGTGGTCTTGGCTCCCAGCGCTGCGTATTCGGCGGTCGCCTCCACGGACTGCTCGGGCTGGGTGAGCCTGGTCGTCAATACGGTTTCACCATTGCACGAAGCGGTTCTGCAATCGCAGCGCCGTTTGCGGGAATACAATCAAGCCTACCAGAACGGCTTCGCGCTAGAAGAAGGCCGGCGGCCGTGGTCGCGCGCGTTCGTGCTCGCAAACTACCTACGTACCGACTACGCCCAGGCAACCGGAATGGCGCCGGTTCCCGACTTCGAAGAGCTGCGATCGGGGGACATCGGTGCCTACGCGATGGGTCGGTACGCCGACCCTGCAGATGCGAGCCTTACCAAACCCAACGACACGGGGCACACGTTCATCGTCAACGGCTCACCCTCGATCGTCGATCCGAGCACCCACGGTTACGACGGACAGGGCACCCTGTCAGCACAGGCGGTCAAGGTCATCGCGGTGCCGATCGTCGACTCGAGCTCTGTCGTACATTTCGATCCCGATACGCGAACCAACGAGCAAGGTGAGTACGCGTTGCCACCGAGCTCCCCGTACCCTGATGCGAAGGCTGGCGGAATCGGAATTGGCACGATTTGGTTCGCGTTGGACGAAAGTGGTCGTGTCTTGCAGCGAAGGATCGGCCCGGGACAAACGTACACCGATGTCGTGGTCGGCGCTGGGCGCTTGCAGAGTGTCATCTCGCTGAGGCCCGAGATCTTGGACGATCGAGGCGCTCTGGTCGTCAAGATCTTCGACAACTCGCCTTCCGAGTTTGGAGGTGTTTCCTTCGGCCGGGCGCCGATCGATCTGACCGGGAAAGGGGGAATTCGCCTCGCGGACGGGCACCTGGTGCTCAGCGGCCGAAACGATTTCGCCGGAGGGGTGACGGTGGATTCGGGAGAGTTGATCGCCGATTCGGATGGCGCACTCGGCACCGGCAATGTCGAAGTCCGCGGCGGCGCGCTGACGCTGAGACGAGCCGCGCTCGGAGATGGGGCGAGCCTTTGGCTCTCGGACAGTTTGGAAGACGGCGCGATCCGTCTCGTTTTCTCAGGAGCTGACGTCGTCAACACGCTTCGAATCGGAAACACGGTGCACCGCTGCGGAACCTGGGGAGCCGTAGGCTCGGGCGCAATGTTCATCGACGCGGTCTTCTCGGGTTCGGGCGTGCTGCAGCTCGCCGCGCAGCCCATCGAAGCCTGCAGCCAGGCAAAATGACCGAGCACTTCGAGTAGTCGCGGCGAATCGCGAGCACAGCGCGCAAAGTCTCCCAAGCAATTCAGGACACGGAATCCACCGAGTCCGATCCATGGGCTCATGGTGCTGCCGCCGACCAAGATCTTCCCTTCCGGGAGGCGCAAGACGTCCGAACCCTGATCCAATGTTGCTACCATCGTGGTTGAACTGGCGAACGACGGATCGGCCAGACCCGCGCCATCCCAACGTTATAATCTGCCGAGGCCAGAGCGGCGTTGTCGATGTTTGCCTCCCCGGTAAACACGATGCCGTCAGCTGCATCGATCGCCATGTCCAATGCTTCATCCCAGCTGGCACGGATGCTGGGGAAATTCACGTCACGAATGGCGTACCCGATCGAGCGGAAGTCTATGGCGCATGGGGCTTCTCCTTCTCGGGTCGTGCACCGCTCCTTCAGCAGGCGCCGTGCCTAGATCCGGTTTTTCGCCGAAGACAGGGAAATCGCCATGAGCCCAACTCAGGCGTGTTGGCGACTCAGAAGGTGAGATACAGGAGCACGCCGGCTAGCAGTGCGTTATCGATGCTCTGCATGCCGCTCGGTCGGATGATGTACTGGATGTCGGGCATGATCGTGAGCCAGGTCGTGACGTTGAACGAATAAGCGGCTTCGAGCACCGTCTCGACGGTCTGGTCGACCAGCGCGTCGCTGAAAAACTCCGCAGCAAATCCGAATGCAAGGTCGTCTTTGGGCAGTCGGCGAAACGGACCCGTCCACTTCATTCCCCCGCTCCAAAAGTACCTGATCGGGACGATGCTCTGCTTTCCGCCGAAGACGAATGAGCTCCAGACCGTGATGCCGCGATCGGAGGCGAGCTCCGGTTCCCAGAGCTTCTGACGCACCAGAACATAGGTCGATCCGAGGACCTTCGCCGTATTGCCCGAGCCGTCCAGCAGATCGAATGTGCCTGTGTCGTAGTAGCCGCCAAACGAGACTCGACCCGGAAGGCGATCAGGGCTTTCTTTGCGTAGATCCTTGGTCGGAACCCACTGGTAGCTGACCTCGACGATGAAGAACGAGCCTTCCCTCGGCTTGAACGTGAAGTCGACTCCGTGCTTGTTGTCGTCCGCGAAATCGCGCGGATAGCCGTTCATCCATGAAGCCTGCACGCGCCAGTTTGCGTTGGGTGTCCAGCGGACACGGGCGCCCCAATTGGCGTATGGAATCACGGAGAAGTTCGGGTCGTTCGCATCGAGCGCAAAGACGTTCAAACGGAACACTGCGCTCATGTACTTGGTGAAATAGTCATACTCCAGGCCGTACTCCCAGCCGATTGTCAGGCGCCCCGCTCGAATCGAAAGACGGTCACGAAACAAGCGCTGCTCGACGTACAATTCGAAGAGCCGAATTGCATCGCCGCTAAACACGGCGTTCACCGGTGCATACGCACCCACATCCGTGGTGAGGTCTTTTCCGTTCGCGTAAGAGCCGGAGACATGAATCCAAAAGCCCTTTAGCTTGGCCATGGTCTCCATGTCCAGGTCGATACCGAAGTCCCAGAGCCCCGTGTATCGAAAAGCCTGGTCCACGCCGCCCATCGTGTTGCCTTGGAGCGAGATCATGTACCAGGAGAACAATTGAATGCCGCGGGCGGCAAGCCATTCGATCGCTTTGGGGAACACTTGACCGATGAGGCCCTGACTTACATCGACCTCGGCGCGACCGTTGCGCCACTCATCTCCGATGAGACGTGGCTTTTCTTCCCCCGGCTCAGGGTCTTCTGGACGGGGCTCATCACCCACTTCAGGCGCAGGGCTTGCATTCGCGGTCGCACCGATCGGGAGTAGACCGATCAAGCAAAGGCCGACCAAAAGGAGCCTCCATCTCAATCTGGTGCGATCCATGCGGCGGCCAACCTCCCACGCGCGAAAGGCAAAGCGCAAGAACGATGGCTTGCGCGTTGCAGGATGCCAAGCGACAGTCGTCGTCGCCTTGAAGCCCATCCCTGGTGATGAGTATATGACACCGGCGAAAGGCAGCTTTGGGCCTCGAAACGGCTGCAAACACCTACGCCAGGA
>JBAVOF010000472.1:0-8344 GCA_049691835.1 Polyangiales bacterium | reverse complement strand
ATTCACACTCGCTCGCGCGGAACGCTCATCGACCTCGAGGTGCGGGACAACGGCCCGGGCATGTCAGCGGCACAAAAGGAGCACGCCTTCGAGCCCTACTACACGACGCGATCGGAGGGCACCGGCCTGGGCTTGGCGATCGTACGCGGAACGGTGGAATCTCTCGGTGGTCGCATCCGACTCGATACCTCCCCCGGCCGCGGAGCCGAGTTCCGTATCCAGCTACCTGAGGCCGGGATCAAGCGCGAATCCGAAATGGTTCCCAAGCCTACCCGGATCAGCCGAGTCATGGAGCCAGAACAGGCGGAACGCACCCATGTCTTGGTGGTGGAAGACGACGAAGGGGTCCGAGGCCTAATCGCCATGACCCTCGGCCTGAGCAGCGTGGCATCGACCTGCGTGGGCTCGGCCGCAGAGGCGCTGCAGTGCAAGGGACCGTTCTCGGCGGCGCTGATCGATCTAACCCTCCCTGACGAGCGTGGCGACATCTTGCTTGGTCAGCTGCGTAAGAAGGGCGTGGTCACGCGCGCCGGGATCATGAGCGGCGCTCCGCCTCCAGCCGACACCGACCCGGACGGTCAACCCCAGCGCTGGCTCCGCAAACCCTTCGAGCCGTCCGACCTGCTATTGACCATCCGCGCGCTCATCGAATCGAGCGCCAACACCAGAAACGCCGCCAGCTCCTAAGCGAACCGCTCGGCGAGCGCCTGGATGTGTAGGGGGCCAGTGCCACAGCATC
Organism: Polyangiales bacterium; assembly: GCA_049691835.1. Classification (GTDB taxonomy): domain Bacteria; phylum Myxococcota_A; class Polyangia; order Polyangiales; family Houyiibacteriaceae; genus SG8-38. The sequence goes on along the minus strand of JBAVOF010000472.1, from coordinate 7,605 downwards.
CGCCTATCACCGAGGCTCCCGCGTTCCGCCAGCGTTCAGCGAGATCCGCGTACGCCTGCGCGGCGCGCGGGCTGGTCGCATTCCAGCCAAGGGCCTCGTCGGTGCGGCCGGCATTGGCGTAGACCCCGATGGGCAAGCCGAGGGACGCGATGGCTTCGACGTACGCGTCGATCTGCGTCGCAGCAATGCAGTTCACGAGCAGCCGCTCGATACCCGTCGAAGCTGCGTCCTTGGCCAGTGCGCGTAGCGCCTCGGGACTGAGCAGGTCGCAGAAGGGACCCGCCGTGAGCGAAAGCCATACCGGCAAGCCCGTGGCGACCGCCTCCTCCGCGGCGACCAGGGCTTCCTCCCGGTTGGCGAAAGTCTCGCACAGGAGAACGTCGCAACCGGCGCGCGCGAGCGCCTGGGCCACCTGCCGGTGCTCCGGACGCGCCGCCGCGCCCGGGCTCAGATCGGGCCGATAGCAATCTTCGACGGGCCCCATGCTCCCGAGCACCTGATCGCTGTCCGAAATCGCTCCGCGCGCGATGCGGACAGCGGATTGAAGCGACTCGGCCCAGGCGTCCCCGAGGCGCCGCGGCTGGGTTCGAAACGTGTTGGCCGTGTGGAGCGTGGCCCCCGCCCTCGCGTAGTCCGCGTGAATCTCCGCTAGCCGTGCGGGGGCAAGAGCTATCGCGCGCGCGCTCCAGTCGGGCCCATCGAGCTCCACGCCGCGCGCGATCAACTCGGTCCCAATCGCCCCATCGAGAATCTGCACCGGCATCCTGACCGCAACTGTAGCAACTGACCGGGCCCGGGGGAGCTGGTACGCTCGGACGGTGGACGCGCGGACTCAAACCTCCTTCATCGCTGCACTGCTTTGCTTCGCACTGGCCACGAGCGTCGTGCTTCGCACTCAGCGTCAGCGCGACCGCTGGCTCTTCGGCATTCTGGCAAGCAACACCGGGCTTTGGTACGTGAGCACCTTCATGCTCGGCGTCCTCGGGCGGGTGCCCTTCTGGGAACGCTTCAACTTGATCTGCGGGGTCCTGCTCCCACTTTCGGCCGTGCGGTTCTTCGGCGTCCTTGTGCCTTGGGAAACTGGCCGCACGCGTTTCCTTCGTCGCGCGTCGGTCGTGGCTGCCGTCGTGCTCCTCGGCGCCATGCTGACCCCGTTCTACGACCACGCCGTCGTGGTCGGGGGGCTGCTTCTCTACGTCACCGTTTTCCTCTCTCTGGCGTTGGGCTCCCTCTATCGCCTCGGTTTCGAAACCGAGTCGCGCGTCGAAGGCGCTCGGCTTCGATACATCGCACTGGTGGGCGGCTTGGGCGGGCTCTTCACCCTGGTCGAGTACCTACCCTACGTCGGCCTCGACATTCCTCCGGTGGGTACGATTCTGATCCTGGTTTTCCTCTATGCCCTCTCCCAGTCGATCACCCACTACCGTCTGATCGACCTCTACGAGCTCGCCGGCCGCCTGGGTGTGCTCACGGCGCTCGCCTTCGTCTTGGCGTTCATCCTCTGGTTGATGCGCTTGGTCTCGGGAGAACAGCTATTTCTCCACGTCGTCGTTTCGGCATTCGTCGTCTTGATCCTCTTCGATCCGCTGCGAACCAAGGTGCAACAATGGATCTCTCAAGTCTTCTTCCACGAACGCTTCGAGCTGGAGCAGACGATCCTCGCTCTCCGGCGTACGGCCGCGCACATCCTCGACGTGGACGAGCTGGGTCAGGTCTTGATCGACGGCCTCGATGCCTCCCCCCGCTTCACCCAAGGCGCCCTCTATCTGCTCGACCCCGATGCACGCGTGTTCCTCCTGAAGAATCACTTCGGCCCCAAGCCCGCCGACCGTGTCGAGATGGCCCCAGCGAGACCACTGCTCGATCGGCTTTCGAAAACCGGCTCGGCCGTGCTCGAGAATGCCGAGCGGGAGCTCGAAGAGCGACGGCAGCTCGGCGATGACCGCGAAGCAGAAACCGCGCACGACATCGCCGTGACGATGCGCGCGCTTCAGGCCTCCGTTTGCCTAGGGCTCCGCGGTGAGTCGGACCATCTCTATGGATTTCTCACCGTGCGGGATGATCGCCTCCGGGACGCATTCTCACGGGAAGAGGTTCAGCTCTTGGTGGGTTTGGCGACTCAGGTCGCCGTTACCGTGGAGAACTCACAGCTCTACCAGCAGATGAAAGAAAGGGACCGCTTGGCGGCTCTCGGCGAGATGGCCGCGGGACTGGCCCACGAGATTCGAAACCCTCTTGGCTCGATCAAGGCCAGCGCGCAGTACCTCGCCGAGACCTCCGAACAGCCCGAAGACAGAAGCGAATTCCTGGGCATCATCGTCGATGAAGTCGACCGCCTCAATCGGGTCGTCAGCTCGTTCTTGGACTATGCGCGTCCCGCGCACAGCGATCCCGAGCCGATCTCGGTGAACGCTGCAGTTCGCCTGACGCTTCAGTTTCTGCGGCCGGAGTGCGATTCGGCGAACGTCGCCTTGCACATCACCCTCGACCCTGACCTGCCGAACGTCCGGATCGACATCGAGCACCTCCGTCAAGTCTTGATCAACCTGATTCAGAACGCCGTTCAAGCCATGACGGACGGGGGTGACGTCTTCGTCGAAACCCGCACCCAGGACCGCTTCCGCGTTGGTGAGGGCGCGCGCCGCTGGGCCCAAATCAGCGTCCGTGACACGGGCCCTGGCATCGCATCTGGCCTTCTTGCAAACCTGTTCGTCCCGTTCGTCACGACGAAGCAGCAAGGAACCGGCTTGGGCCTCGCCATTTCACAGCGGATCGTCTCCGAAGCGGGTGGAAGAATCGACGTCCGCAGCCGCGAAGGCTTCGGTACCACCTTCGTCGTCCTGCTCCCGGCCGAGCCGGACCTGCCACTCGATGGCTTCGAGGCAGAGCGGCAGCCCGATCATCGCTCCGAGCCAGAGGAAGCATCCGCGGGTTTCGGTCCCGTCGAACCCTGATCGATCGACACCGTTTGCATCCTCATTCGGTAGAGCCGCAGATCACGCCGTTCGAAGCTATCTTCAGGGAGGTCGTTCTCGCGAAAGAGCCTTTTGTATGCGGCAGTGGGGCTGCCAGCAGCACGAGTCGCGGAGGGCAGCAGATAGCGCCAACGAGAAGGCTGCTCGTAGGCCACACCGTGCTCGCGCTTGACGAGCGTATCGATGAGAGACACCGCCCGTCGGTCGAAGGTGCCATCGTCGAACAAGAACGCAACCTCGATGTCCAGTTGATCGAGGCGCTCGCCTAGTGGCCCGCCCATCATCTCGGTCCGCTCGTCCCAGCGCTGCCGCGCCGCCAACGAAGCCGTGACCAGCGCATCGGCGATCGACTGAGCGCGCGCGGAACGCCAAAGCCTTGGGCCATTTCCGCCGCTCAGCATCACCAGCACCTCCACAGCCTGCGAAAGCGTGAGCGCTTCGGGAAACGCTTCGAGCGGAGGTGGCGCGCTTCCCTCGAGAATGCCGCGGGCCACCCGGGCCAACACGCGGTCCGCGATCGCGACCGGCCATTCGGTATCGTCCACTACGTACAGAAGCCCCTCGGGCGTCAGTGCCTCGCCTCGAAAGCCCCTCACCACCCCGCCCGAGCTGAAACGGTCGGCGAGCGTCTGCTCGAGACCCGACGGTGCTTCGTCGGAAACGCCGACCCATAGCCCGTCCAGCCCCGCATCGCGCAACGCCGCAAGCAGTGGATCGGGATTGACGCCCTGAAGGGCCTCGCTCACCGAGGGATGCGCGTCGAGCCGCTCCCATCCGAGCGACGAGGGTGGTGTGACCGCAGCCACGACATGGGTCCACCGCGATAGCGCGATGGAGGGCTGGGGCTGACTTTGCCGCCAGACCAAGAAAGCCGCCAAGCCCAGGAAGATCGCCACCAGCCATGCGCGCTTTGCCATGCAGCTACCCTCTATCGTAAGAATCAGCATGCCCCAAGGCCCCAAGCTCCGCGCCCCACCGTTGGCGAGTCCGTTCCACGTGGTTCTGGTGGAGCCGGAGATCCCGCCGAACACCGGAGCGATCGCCCGGACCTGCGGAGCTACCCAGTCGCCCCTGCACCTGATTGGACCGCTAGGCTTTCGCATCGATGAGCACTCGGTCCGGCGGGCGGGTCTCGACTACTGGGATCTGGTCGAGATCCAGCGGCACGAATCATTCGAGGCCTTCGAGGAATCACAGCCAGAGCGGCGAATCCATTTGTTTTCCGCCAGTTCTCCGCGCTCGTACCTGGACGCGTGCTTTTCCCCTGGGGACGCGCTGGTCTTCGGGCGGGAGTCGGTCGGGCTGCCCTTGGATCTGCTCCGGGACCGCCAGAACGTCTGGGCCATCCCGACCATCGGCGCGGTCCGCAGCCTGAACCTCAGCAACGCGGTAGCCATCGTGCTCTACGAAGCGCTGCGCCAAATTCGCGCCCTCCAGGATACCTTTCTGGGCTAGCCGTCCCTGTCTTTGAATACGAGCTCGGTCCCGGCGTCCGAGCCTCATGGCCAACTCACGCGTGACCTCCCTGCTCCCCCTGGTACTGCTTGTCGCCGGCTGCCCGGTCTACGGGTCTGGACCAGTGCAACGCGACGTGCAGGTCTCCTGCCAGAACGACCTCGATTGTCCCTCGGGCTCATTCTGCGATTCGCAGACAAACTTTTGTATTGTCTACGATTTCGGCATTTGTCTGACAGCGGGTGACTGTCCGGTCGGCAGCTACTGCGACCGCTCCGACGGAGGATGTTACATTCCAGGCATCGCGGAGTGCGCGGTCGACGGCGACTGCATGTCCGGCTTCGAGTGCGACTTTCGGGACAGTTGCCGCCCCGAGGTCGAGGGCAACTGCCTGGCGGACGCCGACTGTCTGGGCGCTCAACTCTGCATCGAGAACCGGTGCACCCCTATTGGCGAGACCTGTCAGTTCGACTTCCAATGCTCCGCAGGCTTCAGCTGTGCCAACAACCGATGCCGGCTGCTCTGTAGTCCGGCCACCCGCTGCCCGACCGGCACTGCCTGCCAGGACAGCCTCTGCCAGCCGAAGGTCGGGGAATGCGTCGACAGCAGCGAGTGCCCCGATCTGAAGACCAACTGCGTCGAGGGCACCTGCCTTCGTCGATGCGACGAGGGTTGTCAGCCCTCGATCGAGGTCTGCGACCCCCAGGGCTTTTGCCGGCCGCGCACCAGCCCGGATCCGGCGGCTCCGTCGCCGTTTTGCCGAACAGACGCTGACTGCGATGGCAGCATCTGCGTTCAAGGCATGTGCCGCACCCAGTGTGACATCACGGTGCCGGAGCCCGACGACATCTGTGCGTCGCACGACGGTCAGGTCCCGCGCTGCGGACCCGACAACCTCTGCTACGCCGAAAGCGAGATGCAGAGCAACTGCCGGGTGAAGGACGACTGCCCCGGCGCGCAGAATTGCATCGACGGCAAGTGCCGCTAGTCCAGCTGGTAACGCAAGCGCCGGACATCCCTGAGAGCCCGGTCGATTGAATGCGCGGGCTCGTACCCCAACTCGGTGCGGGCCCGCGAGTCGTCGACCATGCAGACGTAGCGCAAGTGGTCGAGCTCCTGTGAGGGAAAGCTGCTCAGCCGGAGCTTCCACAGCTGGTCGAGGGCCACCTTCGCCAAGGGCGAAGGCACCAGGCGAGGACGCCCCCCGACTTGGCGGATCAAGTGTGAAAGCGGCATCTCGCCGGGCCCGCGAATGTTGAAGATGCCGCGCACGCCAGGACGCAGCGCCAGTTGAATGGCGCGTACGATGTCTTTTTCGTGGACGACCTGCATCATCGGATCGAAGCCCAAGACCATGACGGGGCGCTCCAAGCGGAGGTAGTTGCTGGCCGCGTTGTGGACCCGGCCGACGATGTGGCAGGGCCGAAGCACCACTGTTTCGGTTTGTGGATGCTTCCAGAAGAAGCTCTGCGCGAGCATGTCGAGCTCGACCAAGTCGCGCATGCCGCCAAAGTGCTGGGCTCCCAACAAGGGCGCGTCTTCGGTCAGAAACTGGGGGTTGTTGGGCTGCGGGCCGTACACGTTGGCGCCGGAGAGGACCACGAGCTTCGGCACCTCGTACTGCGACATGTAGTCGAGGAGCTTTTGGAAGGCCACGATGTTCCAGGAGTGCCGGTCGCGCTCACTACGCCTGGGATCGTGGAGAATGCCCAGATGCACGACGGCGCGGATGTTCCGGCCGCGGAAGATGTCTTTCATCTTCTTGCGCCGCATGTCGACTTGGTAGTGGACGATGTCCTTGGGCCTGTCGGCAAACGGGCGACGATCGACGCCAACGACGCGGTCGGTCCGGTGAAGCTCCCGCGCGAGGAGCTTGCCGAGGCGCCCGCAGACCCCCGTGACCAGCACGGCTCCTTCGGTCGCGGGCTTCGGACGGATACCGGTCGTCGGTTCGGGTGCCGGTGCTAGGGCGGGCGGCCGTGCGGCATGCCCGAACACGCCACGAGCCACCGGGGCTCTGGCGGAAGGTCGCTGGCGGGCCGGCGCAGGGCTGCGACGAGCGCTCGGTTTGTGACGGTTTGTCGTTTGAGGATTGGGCATCGGAAAAACTTCGCCTAGATGAACACTCCCTTACGCTCGCGCAAGCCGCGATTCACCATGCTCTGAATCGTGCTCTTCACGAGCCAGACTTTCTGTTCGATCGCCGCATCGTCGTCGTCCGGATCGCCGTCAAACCGAAATGGCTCCCCGAAGTAGAGACGATACTTGGTGGGCAATGGAGCGATCATGCCGAAGAAGACCTGCGGCATCACCGGAAACGCGGGCATCTTGAGCAAACGCGCCAAGGGCTTGAAGTCTGCGATCGAGGGATACTGCTCCTCGCCACCAATCACGGCGACGGGGACGATCGGAGTATTGGTCTCGAGCGCGAGCCGCACGAAACCGAGGCCGAAGTCCGTGAGCTGATAGCGCTGGTCGAAGGTCTTACTGATGCCGCGGGCGCCCTCCGGGAAGACGATGAGACATTCTTCCTGTTGAAGTAGGCGCCGCGCGTTCTCCGGGGACCCAACGACCTGCCCAAGCCTCGGATAGAGGGTGGAAATGAACGGTAGCTCAGCGGTCCAGGTCTCCACCATGCTCCTCGGAAAACGGGGCGGGTCGGCGTCGAGCATCAGGGCGCTCGAAATCATGACCGCGTCGACGGGCAACTGCCCGGAATGGTTCGCGACGACGAGAACCCTGCCCTGCGGAACCCGATCGATGCCGAAGACCTCGGTTCGGAAGTAGCGGCGGTGCAGAAGCGCCGCCAGAGCAAGCGCATAGCGACTCGTCTCGGGGTCGAACCCGAACGGATCGTGACCGATCTCGTTGAGGTGGGTCTTGATGCCGGCGATGCGGGCGTCGATGTCCTGACCGATCACCTCCTCGGCGATGCGCACGACTCGGTCGCCGACGGATCGGATCGCCTGCCGCAAGGGAGACCCCCCCAGCAAGTGGGGCCTTCGCCAGCCCGCAAATGGCACGATCAACCCCCGTTGCGCCATGCGGTCATCGTGGAGACAGAACCGCCAGCCGTCAATTGGAAACGGTGCGATGTCCGGCCTATGTCGCCACTTCACGGCGAGAGTGGGACGGGTCATGCTCCAGACATGAGCAACGGGTTCGACATCGATCG
>JBAVOF010000471.1:0-2477 GCA_049691835.1 Polyangiales bacterium | reverse complement strand
CTCCGCGACGTGTTCACCATGGGCGCGCGACCCATAGCCTCCCTCAATTCCCTTCGATTCGGCCGAGCCGACCATCCAAAGACCCCTCACCTGCTCAAGGGAGTCGTCGCTGGCATCGGCGGGTACGGCAACTGCATCGGTGTTCCAACGGTGGGCGGCGAGGTCCAGTTCGACGCCAGCTACGACGGAAACATCCTGGTCAACGCTTTCACGGTTGGCATCGCCAGGACGGAAGACCTCTTCTTCGGAGTAGCCGAAGGTGTCGGCAACGCGATCATCTACGTCGGTGCAAAAACCGGGCGCGACGGCATCCACGGAGCGACGATGGCCAGCGCCGAGTTCGGCGAAGAGACCGATAGCAAGCTCCCGACCGTACAAGTCGGTGATCCGTTCATGGAAAAGCTCCTCCTCGAGGCGTGTCTCGAGATTTTCGCGACCGATTGCTTGTCAGGTGTCCAGGACATGGGTGCCGCAGGGCTCACATCGTCGTCTGTCGAAATGGCGGAGCGCGCACGTAACGGGGTCGAGCTCGATTTGGACGCTATCCCGCGCCGCACCAAAGCCCTGAGCCCCTACGAGATGCTCCTGAGTGAGTCCCAGGAGCGAATGCTGATGGTCGCAAAAGCGGGGCGCGAACAAGAGGTGTTCGAGATCTGCGCGAAGTGGGACTTGGATGCATCGATCGTCGGCCGGGTGACCGACACTGGACGCTTCGTGTGCAAGGCGACGCCCGGTTACGATCCCTTCGATGGCACCGGCGCGCCCAATCCGGTAGTGGTCGTCGATCTTCCAGTCGACTTGCTCACTAACGCGGCCCCAAAGTACGACCGCCCGCAAGCAGCGCCCAATGCGCGAGCTTCGTTCATCACGATGACGGGCGACGCACCCGAGGACCTGGGCGCCGAGCTCGTGCGCTTGCTTGGCTCGCCAAACATCGGCAGTCGGGCGTGGATCTGGCGGCAGTACGATCACATCGTTCGCGACGGCACCGTCGTTCGTCCCGGCGAGGGGGACGCGGCCGTCGTTCGTGTTTTCTGTGAGGACGCGTCGGGCACGCGAGAGAAATTCCTAGCCATCTCCACCGACTGCAACGGGCGACACGTAGAGCTAGACCCGTTCAGCGGGTCCGCAATGGCTGTCGCCGAGTGCACTCGCAACGTGGTGTGCGTCGGGGCCAAGCCGCTAGGCCTCACGGACTGCCTCAATTTCGGCAACCCAGAAGTGCCGGAACAGATGTGGCGTTTCTCCCAAGCGATTGACGGACTGGCAGCGGCGTGCGCTGCACTGGACGCTCCCGTCGTCTCGGGGAACGTGAGCCTCTACAACGAGACCGATGGCAGAGCCATACTACCCACACCGACGGTCGCCGTAGTGGGCCAGCTCGAACACCCCGACGATCGCCTTGGACTCGGATTCGTGAGTGACGGCGACATCATCGTGCACCTCGGTCGGGCGTCTCGCGGCGTGCTCGGCGGATCCGAATGGCTGGTTCAGCGAAGCGGCTCGGTCAGCGGCGCGGCCGTCGGCATCGACCTTCAGGCCGAGGCTGCCCTTCAGCGTGCAATGCTGGAACTGGCCCGCGCAAGGCTTGTCAGCAGCGCACACGATGTCAGTGACGGTGGATTGGCAGTTTGTTTGGCGGAGGCCTGCATCGCCAACGGGCACGGCGCACGGGTGACTCTTCCCGCAAGCGAGGACGCACCGGCGCATGCATTGCTCTTCAGCGAGGAGCCTTCGCGTATCGTGGTTAGCCTGTCGGCTAACAATCTCGGAAAGGTCGGCGAGATCTGCAAGCGCCATGGTGTCCCATTCGAGACCATCGGAACCGTCATCGGCGAGGCCCTCCGTATCGAAGGAGTTTGTGAAGTGCCCGTCGCGAATCTCGCTCGGTCCCATGCGACCGCCCTGGACGCCATCGTCGGCTAGCCGTGACGCGGCCAATCGTCTGAAGCGCCCAGTCGCGAAATGCGAGGGGCTTCCGCCCTCGGAAACTCGCTTCTACTCGGCGGCTTCGACCGCCATTGAAACGGGGCGCTTGCCTCCGCGGAGCTCCACCGAGACGAGCTTGGAGACGCCGGGCTGCTCCATCGTCACGCCGTACAAGACGTCCGCGTATTCCATCGTGCGCTTGGAGTGCGTGATGATGATGAACTGAGAGCGTTCGGTCATCTGCTGAATGGTCTCGGCGAAACGACCTATGTTTGCCTCGTCGAGCGGTGCATCGACCTCGTCGAGAAGGCAGAAAGGGCTCGGCTTGTACTGGAAAATCGCGAAGATCAGCGCGACTGCGGTGAGCGCTTTTTCACCGCCGCTCATCAGCTCGAGGGACCCCAGGCGCTTCCCTGGTGGCTGGGCGACTATCTCCACGCCGGTTTCGAGCATGTCGTGTGGGTCGGTCAAACGCAGCTCGGCTTTGCCCCCGCGGAACAGCATCGGGAAGATGCGTTTGAAGCGCTCGTTGATCGCGGCGAATGCCT